>DAOTAI010000122.1:0-12012 GCA_035593865.1 Acidobacteriota bacterium | reverse complement strand
GTGCGTTGGCGCGGGAGGCGAGATCGTTGACACTGTGACGAGACACTTGGATAGAGCCGAGAGGAATATGCAGTGAGTCAAAGGCCCTCGGGCAGACATAAAGCGTCGACACTGGTATTACTTGCGTCAGGCCTTGCCCTTCTTCTTTGGAAAGCGCCCGGTCCGCATCGCAGCCTCTGGGCGCCGGCCGGGCAGAGCTCGGATCAAGGGGCCGGCAGGCTGCAACCTGGGACGCCGTCCAAGTCACCTTCCAGCAATGGATTGCGGGCCGGCCTGACAGTCGGCGCCCCAGTCGACGCCCTCAAACGAAAGCCAGGCGACGTCGATTCCCGCAGGCTCGTGGTCGAAGTGGTCGAGGCCGAGACCGACCTTCCAGCGTCGGGAGTTCAGGTCGATTTAGTGACGACAGAGGGGGCGACCGTGGGTGAATGCCAAACGGGGCCTTCTGGACGTTGCGATTTCGAGCCGGGCCTCGACGCCTATCGGCTCCAAGCAAGCAAGGCCGGCTACCTTGCGGTCGCCAGAGAACTGCAGCTTCTTTCAGGGTACGGGACTGTTCGCATCAGCATGAGTCGATCCGCCAGAGTGTCGGGGACGGTCCGTGACGAACGGTCAATGCGCCTGGCCGGCGCCGGCGTGCTGTTTGAACCGCACAGTGAAGTCCCCTATTTCAACACGTTTTCCACAACTTCCACAGGCAACGGCGCGTTTTCGTTGAACCTGGCGCCGGGCGCTTACTCCGTGTCTGCCGCCTTGTCCGGTTACAAGAGTGAAAGGCGAGACATCGTGGTCCTGGAGGACGTGGACGGGCTGGAGGTGATGCTCAAGACGGAAGGCAGCATTTGGTTCTCCGGGCAGGTGCTGTCCATGTCCGGCGGCCGGCCCATCCCCAACGTGGCCATCAGCACCCCGGGGGGTGCGGGCAAAACCGACCCGGCCGGCCGCTTCCGTTTTCGCATGACGCACTCCCCAGGCCCCGTGACTGTTGAGCTGACACCGCTGCAGGGCCAGGGGAGCTTTGAGAGCGCCAGGGAGAGCATGCAGTTGAATAGAAACACTTACAGGGTGTTCCGTCTTCGAGAAAAACGGACATTTCGATTGGTGGCGATTGATCATCGGGGAGAAGTCGTCCCCGCGTCAGACCTCTGGGTGGCGGCGTGGTCTTCCTCGGGCGAGGAGGTCTCGGCGCAGGCCGCGAGCGCATCGGGCCGCTACTCCATATCCAAATATCCAGCCTATCTGCGGGCGGGGGCGAAAGGAAACGGGTCGGTCTCGTTGCCTGTCTTGCTGCAAGGATACCAGTCGGAAGTCCAGGTCGCCATTCCGATGGGCGGTCAACTGCAGGGAAGTGTGTTCGATGCGATCGGAGCGCTTGTTCAAGACTTCGTCGTGACTCTCCAGGACGACGAGGGACATGATCTGTTCTCGAAAAGTGGGACTGAGCCGAACGGTGTCTTTCGTTTCAACCACTTGGCCGACGGCGTCTATCAGGTCCGGGTCGAGGGCGGCGGCCAATCTCCGGGACGTCGGCAAGGCGCTGCCCGGGTCACCGTCAGGGGAGGCCAGACGGCGTACATGGAGATTCAGTTGAAGGATCAGAGCGTCCCCGTCGGTTCCAGGGAGTGAGCGCTCCAGTGTGGTTCTCCATCCGCAATAGTCGAATGCCTGAAAACATTCCAGCGGTAACGCTAGCCAGCGCGTCGAAGGAGGCTTTAACAGAGGGAACGCAAGTCGTCAGGCTCTCCGCGGGTCCTCTGCGGGCAGCGGTCGTTCCCCGAATGGGCGGCGAACTCTCGTCCTTCGTCGTCACCTGGCAGGGTCAACCTATCGAGACACTTTATCGCGCCTTGGATTATGGCCCGACGCCTTCGCAATGGACGGGCCGCGCCCCGCTGCTCTGGCCCCAGCCGGGAAAATGCCGGCTGCCCGGCGAGAAGATGTCAATCGTAAATGATGACGAAATCGGCGCATGGCAGTGTGAGGGCCGCCGTTTTGAAATGCCCGGACACGGCATCGTCCGGGATCTTCCGTGGACCCTTTGCGGTTATGGGGCGGAGTGCAACATCGCCCGGGCGACTGTTGAGATCGGTGACAATGAGACAACCCGGCGGTATTTTCCCTTTGCCTTTCGTTTGAGTTGCACCTACCGTTTGACCGCTCAATCGCTGGTTTTGGAATATCGCGTCGTGAATCTCGAAGCGCGAAGGAATTTCTGGTTCGCCATAGGCAACCACATCAGCTTCAACCTCCCCTTTATCGACGCCGGCAGCTTTGAGAATTGCGTGATCTATTCGCCGAACGGGCTTCAATATCCGATCGGCGCCGACGCGTTTATCAGCGGAAAGCCCGTCCGAGTTGGATTTGAGCGGTGGACGCCAGTTCTCGGACCCTGCTCTTTGCGACACGATGTTGGGTGGCTACCGTGCCGAAAACGCCTTCGTCGAGCTCCGCGATACGGCGTCTGTCGGCATGCGCACGCAACAACGAGTCATCAAGGGGCGCTTGCCCGATTCGGCTTTGCGCTTTGTCTTCTGGGCCGAACCGGCGCACCGCTACTTCTGTCCAGAACCCTGGGCGGGAGAACCGGACAGCCTGAACAGCCGCACGGCCACAGTCGAGCTCGGTCCGAGCGAGGAATTCGTGTGGGAGAATGAGCTCACGCCGCTCGTCGCGCGGTGAATGGTGAACATGGAACGTAAGAGGGGCCGGCGGTAAGGCCCAGGGAGTTGGCGTACTATGGCGACCGATCCCAAGAGCCAGTGTCTCCTTGCAGAAATACGATACGTTTGCCGAGGCTATGGCGAGGCGCCCTGAATCCAGGGGTTGGCGGGTTACTTGAAGAAGGGTGTAGAGATGAACATTTTTCTGAAAACCGCGGCAGTCATGATCGTGATAGTCGTTGGGTTATTGTCGTGTTATGTCGCGGCCCCGGCGAGAGTGGGCGCCCAGGAGGCGCGGCAGGCCGAGGCGGAGCCCGGCTGGCGTCAGGTGCTTTACGATTCATGCACAGAGGACTGGAGTCCAAGTGGGCTGGCCATGCCTCGCACGCCGTCCTCTGGACCAAACAGAGCTTCGAGGACGATGTCAAAATCGAGTACGAGTACACGCGGCTTGACTCCTCATTGGCCGTAGCCGTCAACATCCTGTATATTCAGGCCACCGGCAGCGGTGAAGGGCCTTTTGAAGCCGATATTCGTCGCTGGGCCGATCAGCGGACCGTGCCGGCCATGCGAATGTATTTCGATCACATGCACACGTACGCGATCAGTTATGCAGCCTTTGGAAAGGCCAAAGACCATCCGGACAACGATTACATCCGGGCCAGGCGCTACCTGCCGGAAGCAAGCGGGCTGGACGGAACCGCCCTCGAGCCGCTCTACACTCGAACCGGACTGTTCAAGACGGGCGTGCCGCACCGCATTACGGTGATCAAAAGAGGCCGTACACTGACGATGGACATTCGGGGGCCCAACAAGACTCTCCTCTGCCGCTGGGAAAACACGGTGCTGCCGCCAATCACCGAAGGCCGGATCGGCCTGCGCCACATGGCCACCCGCGGCGCCCGCTACCGCGACTTTCGCATCTCTACGCCTTGCGGAGGCGACCTCCGCAGCCGCCCTTAGGGACTTTCAGCAGCAATCCGAACGGCTGGTTGGGCTGTGGCTGTCGTCCGCGGTGCAATTGCTCAGCGGCCGGACGATGGGGTTATATCTTGCAGAGGTTGCTGGTCAGAGAGAACGATAACAGACGGGCGTTTTCACTAAGGCCTTTGCCGCCTTCAAGCCTATCGACGGCGGCGACGCCTTTTCATCCAAGGAGCCAGATATGAAACAGAACAGAAACAGAAACCTGGGAAGGAGAACATTTTTGCAGCGAGGCGCCGGACTCGCGGTCGTCGCCGCCGCTGGCGCTGGAAGGGCCAGCCTGGCCGGCTCTGAAGCGAGCACGAAGGTTCAATCGAAAGAGCCTGACTTCATTATAGATTCTCACATTCATTGCGGCGGAACCGACGCCTGGGTCGACGAAATGCTTCGCGTTTTCCGGCCCCGGAAGGTGATCGCCTGCGTGCTGACCCGAATGGAGCACATGGAGTTGATGCGCAAGGCGGCGCAAGACCACCCGGATGTTTTCATCCCTTATGGTCGTGTCGATCTGGACGACGAGAACGCCGTGCGGGAGGTGGAGGCCTTTCACAAGAACGGCTTCGTGGGGATGAAGTTTCACAGTCCACAGAAGGACTATGATGATCCCGGGTATTTTCAGGTTTACCGTTGTGCGAACACTTCCGAATGCACATGCTCTTTCACACCGGCGTCACCAACCGAAAGATCTCGGATACTCCTCGGGTGCAGTCGGCCTCCAAAATGCGGCCCATGTTCCTGGACACCATTGCGCGCGTCTGTCCCAAGACGACTCTTCAAGGCGCCCATTTCGGCAATCCCTGGTACGAAGAGGCGGCCGAGGCGCTCCGGTGGAATCCGAACCTATGCTTCGACATTACCGGCTCGACTCTTCTGAAGTTCATCAAGCTCGGACGATTGGAGAGGATGAGCGAGATCCTCTGGTGGGCAACCGACGAAGCCGTCGATAATCCGCACACGCTCAAGGGCGGACCCGGGGCGTGGGAGCATGTCGTATTTGGGACCGACGAAAGACCATCCGGATTGGCGCCGAACATCGAACGCTTCCAGAAAATGCTGGACGCCAACAACGTCCCGGATTCCGACCGGGCGAAGATGTGGGGTCTGACTATAGCGGGAATGCTGGGAATCGATCCCAGGACCCGAAGGTTGATTCCGAGGGCCAGTTGATCAACGGGAATTCTTATGGTCGGAGGCCCGGGCAGGTGCGGCCGTGGCGACTGCGGCCCGGCTTCGTTCATGACTCATTCATTTAATAAACACGAGAAAGGGCACTCTATGAAACGGCGAGTATCTAGAAGAGAATTCATCCAACAATCCACTCTTGGTGTCGCCAGCGTTTCAATGGCCGGTCACAAGGGTTTTGAGGAAGCGGGCATGCCCAGACGGACACTCGGCAAAACCGGTCTGCAGGTCTCGATCCTCTCGTTTGGCGCTGGATCCCAGTTCCTGATGAATAAGGACGGCGTCTGGGAGCCCATGCTGCAGGGCGCTTTTGACGCGGGCATCAACCTCTTCGACACGTCGGCTGGCTACACCGCGGCGGGACTCAGGATGAAGGAAAGCGTGGCTCGGAGCAGCGAAGAAAGGCTCGGGGAAGTTCTTTCCCCCTACCGAAAATCCCTCATCCTGTCCACGAAAATCGAAGTCCGGTCGCGTGATGTCGCAGCCGGGATGAAGGAATTCGAGCAGAGCCTGAAACGGCTGAAGACCGATTATCTGGACATCCTGCTCGTGCACAGTCTCGAAGGGTCCGAGGATATTCCCGCTCTGGAAGCCGGGCTCTATAAGGAAATGATGAAGCTCAAGGAAGCCGGGACGGTCAAGTTCATCGGCTTCTCGTGCATGAACAGCGCGATCAAGTCGAAAGAGATGCTTGAGACGGTCGACGTGGATGTCGCGATCCTTGCGCTGAACGCTACGAAATATGGGAAATTTGTCAGCGAAGCGTTGCCGGCGGCCAGGGAAAAGAACGTCGGCGTCATCGCGATGAAGGTCCTGAAGGGGCTGGTTGGCGCCTCTGCAACCCCGGGCGAGCTTCTCGACTACGTGTGGAGCCAGCCAGGCGTTGCGACGGCGGTTGTGGGCCATGTCGGAATCGAGAAGTTGAAACAAAATATCCAGCTGGCCTGTTCCTACAAGGCGCAGAGCAAGAACGAACAGCGGGAGCTCGAGAAAAGAGTCGCCCACCTTGCCGGTCCCCATGCGCTGGTTTGGGCGCGACCCGATTACCGCGACGGAATGATGTGCTAGGAATCGAGCCCGAATCCTGACTCCGGAACACCTTGCCGGGTGGAGTGGGAGGAGCGGGCGGATGGCGGCGCGGCCGAGGGCGGCCGCGCCGCCATCCGCCAATGGAAGGAAAAGGAGCAACCGCAGATGCGACCGATAACCTCATGGGCTTTATTGTTTGCCGCCAACCTGATGTGGGCGCTCCAGTTCACCTGCATCAAACTCGTGCAGGATCAGGTTGGCCCGATGTTTACTGTCTGGGGGCCGATGATGCTGGCAACGCTCATGCTTTACCCGCTAATTCGCCGGGAGTTGCGTCTTCGAGGCACGGGACGCCTCACTGCTGGAGACTCCTGGAGATATCTGGCTCTGGCGGGTTTGGGCGTGTTTCCAGGACAGGTCTTCATGACTTGGGGTACGCGTATGTCGCTCGCCAGCAACGCGGCTATCATCAACATGACCCTGCCGGTCGCCACAGCCATTTTCGCATTCATCTTTTTACGAGAACGCATGGATCGGGTTCGCTGGCTGAGCTTCGGCGTCGCCATTCTGGGCGTGCTGCTTTGTTCAGGCATCAATCCAGGCAGCCTGGATTTCTCGGGTCGTTATCTCGTGGGCAACATGCTGGTTTTTTTCGCCTCGATGGGCAGCGCCTTTGTTAATTCCTACGGAAAGAAAATGCTGAACCGTCACTCGCCGATGCTCATGCTGTTCTACATGTACGTGGGCACGGTGACGCTGATAGCCCCGGTGGTTATGTTGGAAGAAAGGGCAGTCTTCAGCCGGATCCCGGAATTCACGCTCACGACTTGGACGGGGCTGGTGCTGCTGACCTTCTTCCACAACTATCTGTCCATGGTGTTGTTCTTCAAAGCGCTCAAACACCTGCAAGCCACCCAGGCCGCCCTTTCAAACTACCTCGTCGCATTCTTCGGAGTGCCGATCGCAGCCCTGTGGTTGGGGGAAAGGCTGGGCGCGGCGGCAGTCGTTGGCGGAGTTCTCGTGCTGGCGAGCACTTTGCTCATTACGCTTTACGGTGGCAGTGGCAAGCGAAAGCCGGTCGAGGTCGAGGGGAAGAGCGAGCCGGCGCCGGCGGCGTAGCCGAAACTTCAGCCGAGAGACGTTCTAGCACGCGGACGGGGATGTTCGGCAAGCGCTACCCGGACCGTTTTTTCAACGTCGGAGTGGCCGAAGCCAACATGGTTGATATCGCGGCCGGGCTTGCCACGTGCGGTTTTCGTCCGGTGGTGAGCTCGTTTGGCCTGTTCATCACCCTGAAAGGCGCGGACCAGGTCCGCAACATTATCTGCTACAACAATCTCCCCGTCCCACATGAACATCGAAGACGCGTCCTTCCGTCAGGCTTTCGAGGCCGCGCGGGATGAGATCGGCTATGTCCACGCGGCGGACAGCAACCGGCTGGCGCCGGGTTGGGGACATACACCCTTTGACGAAATTTTCGCTATTCTGCGGGACATCGAATACGATGGCTACATCACCGCGGAGATCCTTCCCCATCCCAATCCTGAGGCGGCCGCAGCCCAAGCTGTGACCTTTCTTCGAGAAAAGATGCGCTGCTAGTTCGGCAGCTTTCCAGCATACGACATCAGGACGATGGGTTTGCCAAACCATCGATAAATGAATTAATCGATCGATCAACCTGCCTGATAAATTAATAATGTAAGAATTTACGCAAAATGAGGAGAAAGACGGAATGATCATCAGAGTGTTTGAAGACAAGGCGAAACTCGGAAAGGCCCCGCCGAAGCGGCTGCGACCGCAATCCAGCAAGCCATCAAAGAAAAGGGTTCCGCCCGCATCATTGCGGCGACCGGCGCTTCACAGTTCGACTTTCTGGAGGCGTTGACGGCGACTCCGGGAATCGATTGGCGGCGGGTTGAGATGTTTCACCTTGATGAGTACGTGGGACTCGGGCCGGATCACCCCGCCAGTTTCCGAAAATACCTTTTGGAGCGCTTAATCACCAAGACCGGCATTCAGAAATACCACTTGCTCGACGGGCGGCGCCCGGAGACCGCGGTTGCCGAGGTGGGGCGGGAGCTTAGCTCCGCTCCTGTGGATGTCGCGTTCGTCGGCATAGGAGAGAACGGACATCTTGCCTTCAATGATCCTCCTGCGGATTTCGAAACGGAGGAACCCTATTTGGTTCTAGCCCTCGATCAGGTTTGCCGTAAGCAACAGGTCGGCGAGGGCTGGTTTTCCTCGCTGGATGAAGTTCCCAGTCAGGCGATCTCAATGTCGGTTCGACAGATTCTGAAGGCGAAACAGATCATCTGCGTCGTGCCTGATGCCCGTAAAGCGGCGGCGGTGAAGGCCTGTTTGGAAGGCGAAGTGAGTCCCTCCGCGCCGGCTTCGATTCTGAGAGAACATTCGAACACCATCTTGTTTCTGGACGTGGACTCGAGTGCGCTGCTTAACCCCGCCACCGTGGCCCGCTACAAATGACGTTCTTTCGGTCGCTGTGATGGTCGTAAGTTCACGTTGGGCCTTTTCCAGGAGTTAGTTCTTGGTCCGGCAGCCTGCCGGACCAACCAGCCATCGCCGACTACCACGAGCTCCAGCCAGGGCGCCGAATCCGCAAGGCAGCCCGTGGACGAGTTTCCGCCGGCAGTCTCCGCAAGCATTTGCGAAAACGTCTCTTTGACTGACGGCGCTCACCCTGCAATCTGCAGGAATTCTGCTGCTGCAACGCACCCGTCGTTTGTCGGGCGTGAAACGGTCAGGAGGTGCACCGTGGAAAATTTTACCCAACGTCGCAACGGTCATGAGACCCGGACGCAATATGAGCTGCGCATGCTGGCGCGCTCAGCGAACCTGAGCGTTGTCACTGTCTGGACGAGAAAATCCCAACGTTTCTGGCTGCTCGTTGAAGACGTGGATGTCCGGGAGGAAAACGGCGGCGCGAGGACGGAAGGCGAAAGCCCGGGAGCCTCGGCGCCCGCCTCGGTGAGTAAAGGCGCGGAGTGCCTGTCAGTGCGGCAAGCGCAGCTTCTGGCGGCGCTGCTGACGGGAAGGTCCACCAAAGAAATAGGTTGCGATCTGGGCCTCAGCGTTCACACGGTCAACAGTTACAAAAAAGCTCTTTTCAAGCGGATGGGCGTTCATAGCCAGCTTGAGCTCTGCGCCAAATTGCGCGCTTCCGTGGCAGCGCCCCGTGCGATGCCGGCGCCTGTTGATTCGACAGCTATCGATACCCGCTTCTGGGGGTATTGACGGCCATTTCTTCCAACGGAGCGCCGAAGCGCCCACCGCCAGCGACAGCTGCAATAGACGTTTAGCTGAAAAGCGTCTACGGCCGAAATCTCTCCCTACATCCTTCGAAATCTCAGCGCGGGCCAGAGCGTCATTCAACCGCCCAAGCGCTCTGACCTCGGCGCCACCTCCCTCCCTCCCTCCGCCAGACGACCACCGGATCAGACACGAAAGAAACTGACGGCTGTCCCGAAAAAGAAGGTCGTGGGCGGAGCTTGGCGCTTGCGGTGTAGATCCGGTTTCCAACCGGATCTCCGGCTGTTCAGCTGTTTATTGTTGCCCTTAACCCTTCAATTTCTCCTCGAACTTCTCCCTCACTCCGGCTGCAATAGATACCCCAATTTCGGGGTATTGACAAAGGATCCGTCACACTCAAATATCAGGCGCCGGTTTCTCCGCATGTCGGATAAGCCGCTGGGGCCCAAGATCGAAGGAGAAAGCCAATGACTGGCAACTTACTGAAATGTCTACGTGTGGTAGTGCTTTTGGGGTTGACAGCTTTATTGTGCGTCGCGGGCGCGCAGGCGGCGACCAGGTATGTGTCCCCGTCGGGCAGCGACACGACGGGGGACGGGTCGCTCGGCAACCCGTGGAAAACGATCAACTACGCCTTGGGGCAGATGGCGTCCGGCGACACCTTGTATATGCGGGGAGGCACCTACGCCGAGCGGATAGGAAGTGGCGTCATACCGTCGGGAACCTCTGAGGCCGTCCGAACTATCCTGCAAAATTACAGCGGAGAGGCGGTCACTCTCCAGCCCCTCTCGGGCAGCGGCTCCGGGGTTGTTTACCTTAGTGGAACCCAGAAATACATCACGATCCGGGGAGATGCGCCTCACAAGGTTGTTCTCGACGCCGTCAACCTCAATAGCGCAGCGCTGTACCTGGGGGGCTCGGCGACCGCTCCCAGTACCTACATTCGCTTCGAGAATGTGGAAATCAAGAACGCACCGTCTTCAGGGGTCCTGCGAGGGCGTTATTGCGAATTCATCAGCTGCAAGATCCACCATAACGGCAGCGACAACCTTGATCATGGCTTGTACGTCTCCAGCCACCATAACCTGGTTGAGGGTTGCGAAATATATAACAACTCCGGTTATGGGATTCAGAATTATGGGAGTGACAATCCCGGTTACAACATCTACCGGAACAACCGGTTTTATAACAATGGCTTGGCCGGTATTGTCGTCTCCGACGCCGACTACAACAAGGTGTATAACAACCTTTTCTATGACAACGGGACTCGCGGCATTTTCGTCCAATTTGGCGGGCCCATCGGCACGGAGGTCTATAACAACACCTGTTACAGCAATAGTGGAATCGGGATCCACGTAGGTACATCCGCCGGAACCGGGACGATTATCCGCAACAACATTTCCTACGCCAATGGCGGCGGCAACTACCTCGCCGAGGTCGCCGTGACGGAGGACCACAACCTTCGGGACGGCACGGATCCGCTGTTCGTCAGCACCACTACAACGAGCCCCGATTTTCTCAAGATCCAGAGCAATTCCCCTGCGAAGGATCAGGGGACTAATGCGAGCCCCATCAACACGCTCGTCACCACAGACTACTGGGGCGACGCTCGCCCGCAGGGATCCGCCTACGACATCGGCGCCGATGAGTATGCCGAAACCGGCGGCACCGTGACGGCGCCCGTGTTCAGTCCCTCCGGGGGCAGTCTTATCGGCTCGGGGCACGTGGCGATGACCACGCAAACCACCGGAGCGACGATTCGCTACACCACCGACGGAAGCACGCCCAGCCCGACTCACGGGACAATTTACTCAGCCCCGGTTTCAATTAGCTCGAGCACAACTTTGAAGGCGATCGCCTACAAGACCGGGCTGAGCAACAGCTCCGTCACGACCGGATCCTACACGATCACCGGCGGCACGACAGTGATCTCGGAAGACTTCGCGGCGGGGGCCGGCAACTTCACTCCCGTGAGCGGCACTTGGACGGCCACCGGCGGGCAGTACGCCCTCACCAGCCCTTCGGCGGGCAGCGGCGGCGTTCTGGGCAACGTTTCCGTTCACAACACCTCCCTCACAGGTGATTGGACGCTCGCGGCCGACTGCAGCGCGACCGTCACGGATACGTGGGACGACTTCTCCGTGGTCTTCGGGTACCAGGACGCCAATAACTATTATCACGTCAGCTTCAACGAGCAGAACGGGCCGGTGACGAGTGGGATCATAAAGGTGGTCGCCGGCGGCGGCGTCCAACTGGCCGACATCACCACCCTGATCAGCGGCGGGACGAGTTACGCCGTCAAGGTCGTTAAGACCGGCAACACCTACCAGGCTTACCTCAACAACAACCTGGTCGCCTGGGTGGACGATTCGACGTTCACAAGCGGCAAGGTGGGTTTCGGCGCGCTCAATAACGGGGCGACATTTGACAACCTCGTGGTGCAGACACCTGGCGGAGGCGGCGGCTCTCCACCGCCGGCGCCGGCCAGCCTGACGGCGACTGCTGTATCGTCAACTCAGGTCGATCTTTCCTGGTCGGATGTCTCCGACGAGACGCTCTATCGCCTCGAGCGAGACACGGGGGGTGGCGGCTATGAGCCTCTCACCACCAAGACGGCCAACACGACGACGCACAGCGACACCACGGTGGCCGCCGGCACGAATTACACCTACCAGATCCGGGCCGAAAATACTTACGGCAACTCCTCGTGGACGGTGTCGAACTCCGTCACCACCCCCGGAGGGGGAGGCCCCGTCGCGTACCGCGAGGTGTTCCCGAACAATACGGGCGCCTATATCTGGGAGGGTTACAGCACCGTCGCCGGCTGGCGCGCTTATTACAACAACCCGAATTACACGGCCTTCAACTACGGCGACCCAAATTGGACGGT
>DAOTAI010000121.1:0-12052 GCA_035593865.1 Acidobacteriota bacterium | reverse complement strand
CCCGGTTCTTAATTCACCACGGAGGCGCCGGAACCTCGATGGCTGTCTGCCGGGGAGGTATTCCATCTATCGTAATTCCGCACAACTCGGACCAGTTCTACTGGGCGTTGAAGTTGTATGAACTGGGTGTGGCGCCGAGACCTCTGAAGCGTGCCCGAGCTACTCGAGACAGACTGGAGGCGTTGATCAAAGAAGTCGCACAAAACCCGCAGTATCAGTCCAGGGCAACCGAGCTCCGAAGGCGGGTCCAAACCGAGGATGGGGTAGGCACTGCCGCCGGCGCCATCGCCCAGCTTGTCGCCAAACTGCCGAAATAGGAGAGCTTCTGCTCTTCACGCAATTGCCTTTTCCGAGTTAAGATTTTATTAGCACAAAAAGAACCGGCTATAGCCTAGGCTCTTTTTTATCCTGCCTGACTCTTGGTGGTCGATGCTCTCTTTAGAACTGACGCGTTCTTCTGTCCCCGATCACTCCTGGGTGGAAGTTCAGCCGAAATTTCCTGCAGATAAGATTTTTCTCTCCCTTTTCTCGATTGCCTGCGCCTTTCTCGTTCTTCACATTGTCGCCTTGTACCTGCTCTATTTTTCAGCGATCGACTCCGCTCTTTTGCGGCTGATGGCAAACGCCCTGGACCTGAATAATGAGTCGACGATTGCGACTTGGTATTCTTCGGCGACATTGCTTTCCTGCGCAGCCGTCTTGGGCTTAACGGCGCTGGGTTGTCGCCAGGCCAACTCCAACTTGGCCCGGTACTGGTTTGCGCTCAGTCTTCTCGTGATGTTCTTTTCTGCCGATGAAGTCGCGCAGTTGCATGAAAAACTGAATGGTCCGGTTCGGACAGTGATAGACATGGGCAGTTTCTTTGGGATTGCCTGGGTATTGCCGGGTGTAGCCTTCGTGATCTTTCTGATGGTTTCTTTACGCGGTTTCTACAAATTGCTCCCGGCCGAAACCCGGTTTCATTTCGCCCTGGGCGCCCTCGTCTTCTTCGGCGGAAGCCTTGGGGTGGAAATGTTGGGGGGGCATTACAGCAATACTTTTGGGCGCGAAACTTACGTTTATGCACTCCTCACAGGCGCCGAGGAGTTCCTGGAGATGACAGGTGTGGCGGTCTTCATTTACGGAACATTAAGGTACCTGAACGCACGTGTGAGATGGAGATTTCGAGCGCCGGAGAACCGGTTGAAGGCGGGAAAACAGGCACTGACCGTCGTCACGCTTGACCCGGCAAGCAGGTCTGAGCAATGAGTGAAAGACTCGTCTACATTGCTTCAAATCATAAGGGCGATGGACTGTTCAAGGAACTGGCTAAACGTTTCAGCGACAGTCGTTATCACGACGCTGGTTATAGCTCGCTTCCCCTGGCCCTGCACACGCTTAGCCAAGCCACGCGTCGACTGAAGAACCGGCCTCTTCTCGATCGCCATCTACGGAAAGCCATCGCTCGGCGAGCTTGGCGTTGGACAGAAGACCTGTTCAGGAGCATTGGGAGAGAGCCTCTACAGATAGTCTGCTGGCAATGTCTCTTTCCCTTGACCTGCCAGTGGCGACAGTTCGGGCAGCTCTCGGTCATCAGCGACGTACCCATGACCGAAGTGTACTTTCGCAATTTCGGCATCACCAACCGTGCGGCTAAAGTCTTCAGGTATCGACTTCGAGAGACGACACTAGAGAATTGTGATCACTTTTTTACGCATTCCGAGTGGGCGGCCGATGTGAACAAGAAGCTCCATCCTCTCCACGCAGAAAAGATCAGCCGAATTGGCTGGGGATCGGACATGCCGGTGATCTCCAGGGAGGAGGCTATTCAACCCCGATCCCGCCTCCAGGTTCTTTGTGTGGGAAACGATTACATGCGAAAAGGCGCAGATCTATACGACCAGGTCGCCGAACGCTTAAAACGGCGCATACCCGGGCTGGAGTGCCTGATGGTCGGTACACCCGGGAACGGGTTCCCGGTCACAAAGCTCCGACACTTGACGGTGCTCGGTCGCCTGCCTCGACAGAAACTGGCTGAACTGTTCAAAGACGCCAGTCTCTTTGCGCTTTTCTCCCGTTTTGAACCCGCTGGCCATGTAACCGTGGAGGCCATGTCCAGCGGGGTTCCGGTGATCTGCTCCAATGAAGGTGGAATTGCCGAACCGGTTGTCAATGGAAAAACCGGTTTTGTCTGTGACCCTTTCTCCGCTGACATGGCCGTTGATAGGGCGTGCTCGATACTTACGCAGCCTGCCACGCTCGCCTCATTCCGAGAGCAGGCATATGATCATGCCACCAGTTCCTGGCTCTGGAGCCATGTCGCCGATCGGATTGTGTGCAAGTTGGAAGGCTTGCGTTTATCCGGCTCTTCCCATTGAAATGCAGGAGATTCACCTCTGTATTTCACCAGAAATTCACCAGAAACAATAACAAAGGTTTTGATAAGGGTCAGCTCGAGACGAAACCGGCCCTCTTGATCTGTCTTACCGCCTGACGAAGCCGGTGTTCGTTTTCTACCAGCGCCAGGCGGAGAAAGCCTTCGCCCTCCTGGCCGAAACCGATGCCTGGCGCGACGGCCACCTGGGCCTTTTCGATCAGTTCCATCGCAAACTTCATAGATCCCATCGACTGGAACTCCTCCGGGATCCTGGCCCATACAAACATGCCCCCGCGGGGTTTGTCGACCTGCCAGCCCAGGCGGTTCAGACCGTCGCAAAGCACGTCTCGACGTCCTTCGTAGATACGCGCCTGATGCTCCACGTCTTCCGCACAATGTCGCAAGGCAACAATCCCGGCTATCTGGACTGCCGAGAAAATACCGTAGTCGTAGTACCCCTTGATCCGGCCGAGAGCCTGGACCATCTCGGCGTTGCCGACGCAATACCCGATTCGCCAGCCTGCCATGTTGTAGGATTTGGAAAATGATCCGAACTCCACTCCCACTTCCTTGGCGCCTTCGGCTTGAAGAAAACTCGGGGCGCGATATCCGTCAAAGGTGATCCTCGAGTAAGCGCCGTCATGAATGACCATGAATCGGTGCTTACGGGCCAGTCGCACGATTTCCTGGTACAGTTCGAGCGATGTCACCCTTCCGGTCGGATTATGCGGGAAATTTAGGACGAGGAGTTTCGGTTTCGGGTACAACGAGCGACACATCGAGTCGATAGTAGCCGCGAATTCCTCATCTCCGACCAGCGGAATCCCTATAACATTTCCCCCCGCAATAATTGTGGCGTAAATGTGGATAGGAAAGGCGGGGGTAGGAACCAGGACCGTGTCGCCAGGCCCGACAAGCGCCAGGCACATATGAGAAATGCCTTCCTTAGACCCGATTGTCCCGATAACCTCGTTTTCGTGGTCGAGGCAAATTCCGTAATCGCGGGCGTAAACTTTGGCGATTTCCTTTCGGAAATTTGCCAGCCCCGTCGCCACCGGGTACCGATGGCTCCGTGGATCCTTGGCGACTTCACAAAGCTTGTCAGTAACCGCGTCAGGCGCCGGGTCGGTCGGATTACCCATCCCCAGGTCGATGATGTCCTCCCCTTGAGCCCGCTTTTCCATGCGCAACTTATTGATGGTCCCGAACAGGTAGGGCGGGAGCAAGCTCATCCGCTGCGCAAACTGAACCACAGATCCTTCCGACATGATTCTCCCCTTCTTGATCTTTCACTGAAAAGCAACCAGGAAATCCACCGGATCGAGCGACCCAGGGCGTCGAGAGGCAGCCAAGGGCCGTCGTTCCAGCCCATGGCGTTCAGTAGATCGGCTAATTGATTTCGGAGCCTTCCACCGTCGCCCAGGCTGTGCCGGTAGCGGCGGCGGCTGCGACAGTCAATGTTCGCATGTGTGACATTGTCTCAAAAACCAGGCGGTTTTTTAAAGATGAAAAACGCACTCCGCTTTATCCATGATGTGTTCTATCTGCACCTCGGAACTCGAGGAGAATCGCAAGTGGCAGGTCTATCGCTCTTGAGTATTATGATCAGTTCCTTAAAAGCTGTCATCCAAGAAGGAGCGGCCAGTTCAGCGCCTCTGCAATTGGTAGAGAGACCGCCGCGACACGGGTGACAGGCGCTAGCGGTCACCATCCTTTTTGTTTCAATCGCCCTTTCATTAGAGTCTATTGGGGGAGAACACGCGGGGAAAGCTCCTGCATTTGTGCTATGATCCGTCGATCTATTCGGGAGGGCACATGAAAAAGGCCGCATTGCTGTTCGCTATTGTCGCAGGGGTTGCTACCTTCGTAAACGCCGACACCTTGATCCGGCTGAAGTCTCACTCCGATGCTTTCACGATCATGGGGCAGACTCAGCCGGCGCGGGATGATACTCAAGAGATTTGGATCGGGCAGAACCAGATGGCCACGATTACCAAGGAGGGTACTTTTATCGTTGATCTTGGCCGCAATGTCCTCAATATCGTGGATCATTCGAGAAAGTCTTATGTGGAAATGACTTTGCCCTTTGACATGAAAGATTATCTCCCCCCACAGATGGCGCAGATGATAGGAGCGACTAAGGTGACTGTGACGCCCAAGGGGACTACTCAACAGGTGAACCAGTGGAACTGTAACGGTTATGACGTAGTAATGGACATGGGCATGATGAAGATCAAATCGGTCATCTGGGCGAGCACCGATGTGCCGTTTGACTGGGCTCAATTCTTCGAACGGTTCGGCAAGCATTTCATGAAGGCGAGCATGCGGGTGAACGATGACGCTGTCGCGGAATATGGGAAGATTCAAGGATTTCAGGTGAAGGCCGACACAGTGATCGACATGATGGGGGCAGAGATGAAGGCCTCTTCAGTGGTAACGGAGATTTCGGAAAAGCCGGCGCCTCCTGGAATTTACTCGGTACCAGCAGGGTACACCCGTCAGGATAAACTGATTACCATTCCCGGACAATGACCTCCATTGTCCGTTAAGAAGTGCGATCCGTGTGATCCGTCTGATCCGCGGGCTACCTGGCTTTTACTAGCCCGCGGATCAGACTGATAACACGGATCACACTGATTGACGGCCTCTCGATGGTTTCCCTTTTGCCGCTTCGCTGCTACAATCCCCCCAAATGTCAACGCAATCCGGTCCCACTCTGCATCGACGTTTAGGAGTTCTCAACGCAACCACGATCAACATGTCAAACATGGTCGGGATCGGCCCGTTCATCACGATCCCTCTGATCCTGGTTACCCTTGGCGGGCCTCATTCGTATCTCGCCTGGCTTCTGGGCATGCTCATTGCCTTGGCGGACGGTCTCGTTGTTGCCGAACTGGGCGCTGCCCTCCCGGCCTCCGGCGGGACTTATGTCTTCCTGCGCGAGGGTTTCGGACCAGGGCGACTGGGACGGTTGATGGCTTTTCTCTTTGTTTGGCAGATCCTCTTCGCCGGTCCGCTCGAGATCGCTACGGGGAACATAGGCCTGGTTCAGTACCTGAAGGTCTTCGTGCCGATGACCGATTTCCAGATGAAGTTGATGGCCGCGGGCATCGGTGTGATTCTGATTTTCGCGCTCTATCGGAAGATCACAGACATCGCTAAGATCATGCTGGGCCTCTGGATCGTGATGATCTTCACTACCGGTTGGGTGATTATAACCGGCATCATCATGTTCGATCCTAAGCTGGCTTTCGATATCCCTCCCGATGCATTTCGCTTTAACCTGGACTTTTTCCGAGGGCTTGGCCAGGGTACCGCCAACGTCCTGTATCTTTTCCTGGGCTACTATCAAGTCTGTTATCTCGGAGGAGAAGTGAAAGATCCGGGACGGACTATTCCTCGAGCGGTGGTGCTGTCCGTCCTGGCCGTAACCGTCATTGACGTTCTCATTTCCTTTTCGTTTATTGGCGTGGTTCCCTGGCGGGAAGCGATGGAATCCCAGTTCCTGGGCGCCCTCTTCATGGAACGGGTTTACGGACCCTGGGCTGGAAAGGCGCTGGCAGGAATGATCGTTGTAACCGCCTTTGCATCGATTTATGCGCTGCTTCTCGGTTATTCAAGAATCCCCTATGCGGCCGCCCAGGATGGCGTGTTCTTCCGCTGGATTGGGGTTCTTCACCCCACCAAGGAATTCCCGCACCGTTCCCTGCTTTTGATCGGGGTGGCCGCAATTATCTCGAGTTTCTTTAGTCTGGGAGACGTTATTCTGGCGCTGATGGCGGCCCGCATTCTCATACAATTTACCGCCCAGGTGGTTGCAGTTCTTCTCATAAGGGCGCGCCGGCCGGATATCCAGCGGCCTTTTAAAATGTGGCTGTACCCGCTTCCGGCTCTCGTATCTCTGATAGGCTATCTGTACGTCTTCTCGACCCTCGGTCCGTACTTCATTGTCTTCGGATTGCTGACACTGCTCGCGGGTTTGGTTGTCTATCTCATCATGGCTCATCGACAGCGGGAATGGCCGTTCAGCCAATGACGATTGAGGAAGAAGTCAGCGGCGCGCCGCAAGGCAGCCGATCCATTATCGCGCTAGAACGCCGGGCCGGCATTTAAGTGCAAGTGGGTCCCCTCCCGGCTGTGTCCGACGTCAATCCGGAGGAAGAGGATCGGACCCCCTTTCAATCGAAAGCCTCCCCCGTACGCTTTCTGCAAGGCTCGCAGGTCGTAGTCCCCTGACCTGGAAAACGTTTTCCCGGTATCGTAAAAAGCGGCAATCTCGATTGTCTCCGTCAGCCGCACCCGATACTCGGCGCTCAGAAGCAGGAGGTTCCGGTCCCTGAACCTGTGAGTGGAGAAACCGCGCAGGGCGCTTCCTCCGCCGAGTGTCGCTGCCAGGTAAAAAGGAACCTGGGCGTCTCCGACCGGGTCATCCATAGACGAAAAAAACCGCAACGCAATCACGCTCAGGAGGGATTCAACCGGAATGTATTGCCTGACATCGATCGCAAAACGGTTGAAGACGAAGTCTGAGCCACCCCTTTCTCGGTAGTGAGCAAAGTGCAATCCGGTTATGCCACCACGTTGCGGGTCAATAGGGACATCACGATAGTCGGCCAGGATTGCAGATGAAAATCGATAGAAGTCCGGCTGCCGATCGAGGCCGGGGATCGCAGGGAAGAGGACCGACGTGTTGGTGTAGCGATCATCGTGCCCCTCGTCCAGGTCAAATTGAAGGAATCCAGCACGCACCGATGTGCCCAACCAGTCGGTTATCTGATAGCCGAAAACACCTTCTATAGCGGCCCCCTGCAAAGCAAAGTCGGTTCTGTCTTCACGCCGTGAATCGGGACCCAGGCCGAAAAAGTTCTGGGCAGGGAAAGAAAAGTAGCTGAAATCGGCGAAGGCGGCGAGCCCCGGTTTCTTCTGGTACCTCTCGTGGAATTCGGAGGTAATTCGTCGGCCGAAAGGGTCGAGCAGAAAGGTCCGCCGGCGGGTTCTCAGCCGGCCGATTCTGGCTTCGTACCGCTGATAATTCCGTACCGAATACAATCCGGATACTTCCCAGTCCAGGGGTTGTTCGCCCGGTGCCTGCCACTGATAGGCCCCGCCGAAAGCAATGTGAGAGCCGGACGTGACGGTGCCGACTCGAGGTGAAAAGCCGTAAAAGCGCGGATCACAGTGCCATTCCGGTGGACAAGTCGAAATTTCTCCCCGGCTAATGCCGAACACCATGGAGATGACGATGAGACAAAGGAGGCGGGCGCCAAGGTGCATTTCGAATCAGTTTATCAGAGCCACGGGCGCCTGTTGATGCCGGGTTTGGCCACAATAAAAGATGCTGCACCGCGCGAGTCCGGGTTTGTAGTCCCGCCCTACATGAGGGCAGTTAAATCGTTCATACGACGCCAACTGACCGCTGGCCAACTGCCCTGTTTGTAGTCTAGGGCTTCACAAAAGGGGTTGTTCAAAAAAGAGATCGGTCCTGCTCCTGACTAATGCTTGGCCAGCGTCCCCGTTTTGACCATCTCGACTTTTTTCTTCTGACTGGAGGTCCGTCAGGACCGGCACGTGACAGGCAGCTGAGCCCAAGCAGCAAAAGTGGCCCTTTTGCCGGCAGACACTGACAGGTGAGAAGGCCGTGCAGGAGTTCACGTGCCGGTCCTACGGACCTGGGTCTTTTAGCCTTCGGTGGTTTCTACAAACGTGTCGGTCCTGACGGACCTCTGATGCGACCAGCACCGGCCTGATGGTGGTCAGCGAGCAGGACGACAGGGTGAATCGAACAATTCACTCCCACTGGCGCCCGCTTCGCAGGAAAACATTCGATCTGAGGCCCGCCCGAATGCAGAACTACGAACAAATGGTGCCTGCTGCTCGTTGTGAGCGCCCACAAAGCGACAAGATCTATCTCCGGCTTAATGAGACCGTCCCGCTGAAACTTCGGGCCTTTAGCGCCTTGCCGCCGCCATTGACTGCGCCGAGAAGTCGCCTGTTGCCTCTCTCTGAGACCCGGAGATCGAAATCGCTTTCGATCTTTCCGCTGAACGTGCTCGCATCGATATCCAATCCCGCCGATGCGGCTTCGATCACCCTGACATCCCCGCTCAGCGATTCGGCTGCCACAGGTCCGCTACTTTCCTCGACAAGAACATTCCCGCTAACGCTCTTGGCCTGGGTTTCACCGCCGACACCGCGGACTTCAACGTCCCCGCTGACCGATTCGCACGATGCGTTCTGGCTGACTTCGCCAGCTTTCACATCTCCACTGACGCTTCTCGCATCCAGTTGACCGCCAATCTGGTCGACCTCGACGTCGCCGCTTACGCTGGCGAGCTGGGCATTACCCCTGAGTCCGGTCAGCCTGATGTTTCCGCTAACCGAGCGAGTTTCGACAGAAGCCGGCTCGGGGACCGTAAGCTTGTACTCCACTGACACCCTTAGATCGTCGTTCGAACCGTCCGGGTACTTCGTGGAAATGTCAACAGCATTTCCGTTTGACTTCACGTCGATGGTGACCAAATCGGCGTTTTGGCGCGCTTGTTCGACGGTGGCTGCGCGAGACACCTTTAATCCCTGGATTCGCACCTCAGGCCGGTTCCAGGTAATGATTTCGATGTCGCCCGCAATGTTACTCAAAGAGACAGATCCGTTAGCCGGTAGGGCTATAGTCCGATCGAATGGCTCCACGTACTGCTGTTGGTCGTCCTCTTGTGCAATAACCGGAGCCAGGACTGATGTGGCTACGACACAAACCAGAAAAGTCCTCAGCGCCTGCTGTTTCAGAGCTTTCATGTTCTCCTCCTGGAGTCTGATTACTTTTTCTCTTTGACCTCCCGCTGGGTGAAAAAGTTGGGATCAAATTGGTATTTGAGCGAGGGGCGTTTGGTCCTAGAATCGGGATAGGAGGAAGACAGCCATGAGAAAAGCTCAGCTAACCCGTCGCGAATTCGCGCTGGGGACCGCCTCGGTTGCCCTCACCGGCGCCGTCACGTCTCCGGCGAAAGCGAGCACGGCAAGCCTCGACACCAAGCCGGCCATTCTTGGGGGAACGCCTGTCCGTACCAAGCCATTCCCGACGTGGCCGACCTTGGAGAGAGTCGACGAGGAGAAATTCTCTCAATCGCTTCGAGAGAAGAAATGGTGCCGTCTTTACGGAGACACCACCACGGAGTTCGAACAGACGTGGGCTCGAGGGTTAGGAGCCAAGTTTGCGATCGGCGTGGTTAACGGAACCAACGCTCTGTATGCCGCGTTGAACGCCCTGGAAGTCGGTCCAGGCGATGAAGTGCTGATTCCGGCGTACACTTTTGTTGCTACTGCGAACGCCGTTATCCAGCAGTTCGCTCTGCCCGTATTTGTGGATACCGACCCAGTAACTCAGCAGATGGATCCGTCCGATCTGGAAGCGAAAATTACGGAAAACACCCGGTGTATCATTCCGGTCCACCTGGGCGGCAACGTAGCCAACATGGATGAAATCAAGCGAATCGCTGCCAGGCGCGGGCTGCCTATAGTAGAAGATGCCTGCCAGGCCCATTACGCCGAGTGGCGAGGGCAGAAAGCCGGGGCGCTCGGTGATATCGGTTGTTTCAGCTTCCAGTCAACAAAAATCCTTCCCTGTGGCGAAGGAGGAGCAGTTGTGACCAACAGGCAGGACCTTTACGACCGCCTGCACGCCTTCCAGAACAACGGCCGCGATCGCGTTACGGGGACCAGGGACGGTTATCTTCATCAAGGAAGCAACCTGAGAATGACCGAGTTTCAGGCCGCCTTGCTCCTCGGCCAGCTCACCAGGTTTGAGACGATCTGCAAAGTGCGAGAGGAGAACGCCAGGTATTTGACCGAGCTGTTCAAAAAGATCCCGGGAATCGAGCCGGCGGGAATGTACAGCGGCTGTACCAGGAACACGTACTACCTATTCATGGCCAGGTACGAGCGCGACGGATTCAAGGGTTTGAGCCGGGCTGGTTTTCTGAACGCATTGCGCAAGGAAGGAATCGACTGTGGCAGCGGATACTCGCCGCTGAACAAAGAACCCTTCCTGGAGAAGACTTTTGCTTCGAGGCTCTATCGAACTATTTACAGCGAGGAGCGACTCAAGCGGTACAGGGAAATGAATGAATGTCCGACTAACGACCGGTTGTGCCGAGAAGGACTGTTTTTCTCCCAGACAATGCTGCTCGGGACACGCGAGGACGTGGAACAGGTCGCCGAGGCCGTGTCCAGAATACAAAGACACGCCGAATCAATCGCACGCATTTCGCGCTCCTGAGATCTGGATAAGCGACCAGAAAGTGAATTTGTCGCGGCCGGGATTCTTGAGAGCCCGGCCGCGGTTCTTTTGTTGGAGCCTCGTCAGTCCCCTGCAGTTACCAGCGCGGTGGTCTGCGGCCGCCTCGGGAATCTGACCGTCCCCCGCGACCGCCACGTCCGCCGCCCTCTTCGCGAGGACGCGCTTCGTTCACGGTCAGGTTTCGGCCGTCAACTTCCAAGCCGTTGAACTGCCGGATGGCCTGCTCGCCTTCTTCACGAGTTGCCATTTCCACAAAGCCAAATCCGCGAGATCGTCCGGTCTCGCGGTCCGTGATCAACGTTGCTGACTGCACGGTGCCAGCCTGGGAGAACAGATCCTCCAGCTGTGAGCTTGTGGTCTGGAATGAAAGGTTACCAACAAAAAGTTTCATCGTCATACACACCTTTCCTTTGAAAGGAATTACCGAGAAGCCTGACCTGGATCTGTTTTCCGTCAGTTACTGGCGGCGAAGGATCACGCGTCCGAGCAGCTTCCGAGTTTCTTTTTACCCGACTCTCCAACTGACCTAAACGCAGCCGCCATTAGCCAACGTTGAGGGAGACTACATACATACGAGAGTTGAGCTAAGCGGCAGTATACACGGTCCTTGAGTGGGCTGCAAGTTATTCGAATTTTCACGGATTTAGGGAAGGGCATATAATGGCGACGACAAAAGTCAAAAAGGAGGTGCCATGTCCTCTTGCGTGAAGCTCCTCCTCGTTCTCGCCATGTGCTTTCTCTGTCTCGGCGATCGCCTTACTGCTGCCATGGATGAGTGGGACAGAGCAAGGTTGAACGAGCCCGGTTCGATCATTAAGCGGTTCGTTGACCCTCTTACCAGGCAGGCCGGTCGCCCAGCCCGCTCACTCCTGACTTCCGACCAGGAGCATGCGCGCTCGATCGGACCAGTCCTGACCCCTTCCACTCCGGTTTACATTCTTTACCATCATACCGCCCAACCTACGGCTGAAGAGATCAACTGTGTTCTGGAACAGGGCCGAGTATTTGTTAACTACGAAGAGCCGCACGATCAGGGGAAGATGCCGAACCTGATGATCCGCCCCGTGGACGGAAAGACCCGCATCCCATTCCTGATCCGTGCTTCGATCACCCCTACGGGAGCAGCCAACATCCAGTCTTCGCTCTCCCTGTTCGTTCGCTTTCCGATCATCTTTTCTCCTCGTCTGGATGTCCGGCGAGTTCATGTTGGTTTAAAGCAAGTCGATTTCAGCGTCGCGGCGGGAGTCGACGAAGGAGTTTTTTCGGTCACGGTGCCGTTGGACTCTCTCGCCGCCCCTGATTCGGACGTGCGCTTTCCGGTCGAAGTTCTTATGGAAGGCTCGGTCACGCTTGGCGATTACTCGGTGTTGCCGGCTGATCAGTTCGCGAACTGGAATTCCCCG
>DAOTAI010000643.1:0-1929 GCA_035593865.1 Acidobacteriota bacterium | reverse complement strand
TGATGTCGATCATGGCATGAACCAGCCCATGTCTTTGCAGCCAAAGGGCCGCCTGCAGCGGGACCTCCGGAAGAATATGAGCGCGCAGCGCGCGGTCAACTTCAGGATCCGCAGCGAACAGTCCGGAACGCTCGTCACCGCTAAGCGGTCCGAAGGTCTGTGCGTGAGCCTCAAGCCACTCCAGTCCCCACCGCGACCACCCCACCCGGCCCAGCAACAAGACCCAGTCGCCGGGACGCCCCCCCGAGCGCAGAACCGGCAAGCCGGCTCGGACCACGCCCATAGCGGTTACCGAAATAAACACCTGGTCACTGGAGGAAAGGTCTCCTCCGACCAAACTCATCCCAAAGCGTTCGACCTCGTCGGCGAAAGCCGACAGGAAGCGTGGCGCATAATCTGCAGGCTTCCCGGGATCGACTGCGAGTGCCAGCCAGCAAGTCCAGGGCTCGGCTCCCATGGCCGCCAAATCGCTTACATTGGCCCGACACGCCTTGCGGGCGAGCAGCTCGGGACCGAACCAACCCGCCCTGAAATCCACGTTTTCAACCAATGCATCTTGCGTTACAACCAGACGTCCGGCAGGAGGATTCAGCACTGTGGCGTCGTCGCCGATCGAGGTCGGTACCGCCGGAGAACGGCGTCCCCGCGTGTGTCGCAGCCACTCGATCAGCTTCGCCTCGCTCCATCGACTCAATTCGTCCTCACCAGCTGATTGATCTCGGTCATAAACTCGTCGACGCTCTTAAAATCCAGGTAAACTGAAGCGAAGCGCACATAGGCTACCTTGTCGATCAGGCGCAGCCGATCCAGCACCATGCGGCCGATTTCCGAGGAGGTAATCTCTCGTGTAGGAGATTCCTGTACTTTTTGCTCGATGAAATCGGCCAATTCCCTCAACTGGTTGGGAGAGACCGGTCGTTTCTCACAAGCCTTCATGACGCCGCGGAGCAACTTGGCCCGGTCGAACCGTTCGCGTCCTCCGCTCTTTTTGCGGACCATAGGCGGAATTTCTTCAATCCGTTCGTAGGTTGTGAACCGACGACCACACGACAAGCACTGGCGTCGTCTCCGGACGGAGTTGCCGTCGCGGGTTTCCCGAGAATCCACGACTCGGTTACCCACATGTTCGCAGAAGGGGCACTTCATCACCCAACGTCCTCAATATCCCGTTCGGCTGTCCGTGCTCGAAAGCGACGGAGAGGGAAAGGGAATAGCAAATTGTACGCCTTACCATACAATCGCATAACGGTAACAGGTAGCAATGCGAAGACGGCAGGGCCGTTCCGGAGAACTTTTTCGGTCTCCCTTTCGTTACGCAATGTTGAAGGGCAATTGACCGGGACATTGGGGACAAGGGAACTTGCAGGACTCGGATGCGAAGCTCGTTCAGCGATGCACGAAAGGAGATCCCCATGCCTGGGAGTCCTTGGTCCGAAACTATAGCGGAAAGCTGCTTAACATGGCGTATCGGTACCTAGGAAGCTATCCGGTGGCTGAAGAAGTTACCCAAGATGTCTTCGTCAAGATTTACCAGAATCTTGGAAACTTCAATCCACGGTCCGGGTCCTTCCAAAACTGGGTGATGCGGGTAGGGCGCAATCTCATCATCGATTACTACCGAGCCCACAAGAGGGAGAAAAGCGTTGCCGGAAGCGATGAACTGGAAGCGCTTGACTTCGGTCCGAACCATCAGCAGCCGACACCGTTCGAAAACGTAGATCGGCAGGAACAAATTGCCTTGGTGCGACGAGGCTTAAGCCGGCTGTCTCTCGAATTAAGAGAAGCGGTGATTTTGCGCGACCTCCAGGGTTATTCGTACCAGGAGATCGCCGAGCTTTTGCAGATTCCGGAAGGAACCGTAAAGTCACGTATCAACCGGGGACGGATTGAGTTGGCCAGAGTGCTGCGGTGTCTCCGGGAAGAGGCACG
>DAOTAI010000120.1:0-12130 GCA_035593865.1 Acidobacteriota bacterium | reverse complement strand
GGCCTCAGGAAGATATTCGATGACCAGGCCTGCCTCTTCTGAAAACAGCGCTCCTATCGGGTCTCCTTCGGAATCAATCTGAATGCGCGCGCCGCAGTTGCCCGACATGATCATCTCTGCCAGGGTGGTAATCAGTCCGCCATCGCTTCGATCATGACCGGCCAGGATCAGTCCCTCGTCGATCAGCTGCTGAACGGCATTGAAGCTCCGTTTTAGTAAATCCGGATCATCCAGGTCGGGCGCTTCGTCCCCGACTTGGGAGAAGGCTTGGAGCAAGGCCGAGCCGCCCATTCGGCGCTTTCCGGGGGCGAGGTCGATCAACCTCAAGCGGCTTTTTCCCGGTTGCTTGACATCGGGCGTGACCACTTGAGTCACGTCGGCAATGGAGGCGTAGGCAGAGACCACAACTTGTCCCGGCGCCTTCACCACCTCGTCCCCCACTTTTGCCGCCATGGACAGGCTGTCCTTGCCCCCGTCTGCTGCAATGCCGAGGCTCACCATGAGGTCCCGCAAAGCTACTGCTGCGTCATACAACAAGGCTCCCTCTCCTGGCATTTTTGCAGCCCACATCCAGTTAACCGAACACTTAATGTGTGAAAGATCGGTAATTCGCGCCCACACCATGTTGGTGACAGCCTCGGCGATCGCCATCCGTGCGCCGGCGCTGGCACTGATCAGTCCCTTTAACGGCTGTTCTCCAATACTGATGGCTGCACCGCTCTTGACGAAATGGCTCTGTGCGATAACGGAAACGTCTGCCACGGGAAGTTGCAGCGGGCCACAGCACTGTTGGCGCGCGACCAAGCCGGTAACACACCGATCTACTTTGTGAACCAGGTATCCCTTTGACCCGATTGCGGGAAGCCGGAAGACCAAACGGAGAGCTTCAGCGACCGAAAGATCCGGCGGCAAGGATATGGGCCGCCGGGTGGGCGTGATGCGAGACAGGTGAAACGTTTTCCGGGGGATATTGCTCAAGATGGGCGCCAGTTCCAGATCGACTGGGGTCGTGTCGTTCTCTCGATCGTGCACCACGATTCGCCCGTCGCCGGTCACTTCACCAATCACCTCGCAATTGACCTTCTCACGACGGCAGATGGCGACAAATTCCGGAAGCCTTTCCGGTCTTATCAGCAGAGCTGAACGTTCCTGGTACTCGGCGCCCCAGATTTCCAACACCGACATGGTCTTGTCCCCGACGGCGATGTTGCGGATCTCGATCCGTCCGCCGGCGGGTTCGATCAGCTCGGTCAAAACATTACAAGGCCCGCCGGCGCCCTGGTCATGAATGCTGACAATGGGATTGGACTCACCCATTTCGACACAGGCTCGGATGACCCGGTTCATCTTCTGTTCCATCTCGGCGTCGCCCCGCTGGACCGCACTGAAATCCAGCTCTTCACGGTTTTCACCCTGAATCATGCTTGAAGCTGAACCGCCGCCGATGCCGATCCGGTAAGCTGGGCCCCCAATCTGGACGATGCACATTCCGGGCTCCGGACGGCCTTTCTCGATATGCCGCCTGTCAATCTGTCCGATGCCTCCGGTGAACATGATCGGTTTGATCCATTCGCGGCGCTCGCCCCCCGGGAGTCTGGCTCCGAAGGACCGAACAAAGCCCTGGATGACAGGTTCGCCGAATTTGTTGCCGTAATCGGAGGCGCCGTTGCTTTCTTCAATCAGGATCTGGAGAGGCGAGGCCAAATTGCGCGGATACTCGAATCCGCTCTCCTCGCCGGGGATAGGAAAATCAGCGAGATTGAGATTACCGACGCCATATCCGGCTGTGCCGGCGACGACCAGCGAGCCTCGTCCCGTGGCATGGACGTCTCGGATCCGGCCTCCCGTGCCGGTCTCCGCTCCCGGAAAGGGGGCCACCCCGCTTGGGAAATTGTGAGTCTCAGCTGTGAAAATCAGGTCATAGGGAACACGGACTGCCTGAAAGCGGGAATGCCGCCCTGGTTTTTCAGGAAGGATCGTGGTTATCTCAAACCCACGTATCCCGCTGGAATTGTCCCTAAAGGCGATCAGGCTGTTGGCCGGGTTGGCCTTCAGCGTAGATTTGATGATGTCGAGAAGGCTTTCGGTCACGGGCTTGCCGTCGATAACCAGGCAGCCCTTGAAAAACCAGTGCCGGGAGTGCTCGCTGTTTGCCTGAGCCAACTGGAAGCATTCAACGTTGGTCGGGTTCCGCCGGAACCTCTCAGTGAAAAGCCGATAGTAGAACTCGAGGTCCCAGGGGTCCATGCCCAATCCCATGTCTCGATTAATTCGCTCCAGGGCTTCGATTCCCTCTTCCAGCAAGGGAACTGTGACTACCGGCTCGGGGACAAGACCGGTTTCAAACGTCTCCAGGGGAGAGGGATAAACACATTCCGTCATGCGATCGTGATGGTCCTCGACGAATCGGGCCGTCACGCTGGCGTCGGGCAGGCGATAACGACGTGAATGCTCAAGGCGCACGACCTGGTCCAGTCCACAGGCGCGACAAATGGCAACCGCGTTGGTGGAAAAAGCCGTCTCAAAGTTAAGACGCGGACCAATTTCAACGATCTGACCCCCGTGGTTGAGCATCGAAGCGGTGCCAAACTTCTGAGGTTCAAAAGTCTCTGCCAGCAACCAGCGGAGGATTTCGTGATCGGTGGCCGTGAGAGGAGTCTCTAAAGCCACGTAAAAACATGTCTCCCTGTTGGCCCCGTCTACTCGATAGAAGCGTTGCATGGAATCTCCCCTTTGAAGGCATAAGCATACCGCACCAGTCTGCCTGCATGCGACCTGGTGGATACACCAACGACGGAACTTGTCCACGCCGCTGCAGAAGGATCGTGACCGAACTTTGGAGCAGCGCATGATCCGTGTTATCCGTGTGATCCGTTCTATCCGCGGGAAGAGTGGCCCACGGATAAGACGGATCACACGGATAACGCGGCAATTAGGGGATGCGGAAACGGAAAACAGTGCGATAATCGGAGAGGTCAAACTGAAATTGTGGCGTCATGGGAGTTGGAGGCGCGTGACCGAGAGGCAACGAGCTATGAAACACCACGTTCTTGTCTGCTTGATTCTTGTTTTTGTCGTCGGCGTCCTTTCGGCGCAGAACGATCCCAACCGCAAGGAATGGATGCAGTTGTTTAACGGGAAGGATCTCGAGGGTTGGGACATCAAAATTCGCGGTCGGGAATTGAATGACAATTACAACAACACCTTCCGTGTGAATGACGGAAAGCTGGTCGTGTCGTATGACCAGTACGACAAGTTCAATTCGGACTTCGGGCACATCTTCTATCGGGAAAAATTCTCCCACTACGTGCTGGCCGTCGAGTATCGGTTCGGGGGCGAGCAGGTTCCTGGTGCGCCCGACTGGGCACTAAGGAACAGCGGGGCGATGCTTCATTCCCAGTCGGCTGCGAGCATGTTGAAGGATCAGGATTTCCCGATTTCGATTGAGGCTCAGTTTCTGGGGGGAACCGGCTCCGGGGTCAGAACCACGGCCAATCTCTGCACGCCGGGAACTCACGTCGAAATGAACGGAAAACTGGTGACCGAGCATTGCATAAATTCAAAGTCGAAGACCTATCACGGCGACCAATGGGTGCGGGTGGAGATGGAAGTGCTGGGTGGTTCCCGGATCCGGCACATCATCGACGGCCAGACGGTTCTCGAATACGCGAAGCCCCAGATTGGAGGTCCCAACGTTTCCAATTTCGACCCGGCGGTAAAGCGTGACGGGCAGCTTCTCACCGAGGGATACATCGCGCTTCAGGCAGAGAGTCATCCGATCGAGTTTCGTAAGGTGGAACTGCTTAACCTGGTAGGGTGCAAAGATCCCAAGGCTTCGAACTACAAGACCTACTTTGTAAAGGAAGACAACTCGAAGTGTGAGTACGCCAAATGAGAGGTGACGGGGAATAAGCCTTACCTTGCTCGGCGAGACCGGCGCTCAGGGCCAGGGCGGCCAAGGTTCAATCGCTAGTTCGGGGCGACACCAAGCGGTATCATGAGGAAAACTGTCATGAAACTTCAAAAAGCTCTTCGTGTATCAGTGGGTCTGGTTTTGTTCCTTGGCGTCCTCTTCACGGCCACTTGGGTGCAGGCTCAAGCCGATTGCCGCGACCTTCGGGTAATGTCGTTTAACATTCGCTATGGAACGGCAGCGGACGGAGACAACCACTGGTCCAAGCGGAAAGAGTTGGTTTTCGAGGTCATCTCTGGGCACAAGCCGGATATTGTCGGCCTCCAGGAGGCGCTTCGGTTTCAGATCGACGAGATACTGGCGGCCGTACCCGGTTACACCTTCCTGGGTGTGGGAAGAGATGACGGTCAGACACAGGGAGAACATGCGGCCATCCTCTTTCGGACCGATCGTTTAACTGCCGTTCAGCACGGCAACTTCTGGTTCTCCGAAACACCTGATAAGCCCGGGTCAAAGCACTGGGGCAACCAGATCACCAGGATATGCACCTGGGCGCAGTTCAAGACCAGGGAAGGAGACAGGCGTTTTTATTTCTATAATTTGCATCTCGACCACCGTTCTCAGCCTTCGCGGGAGAAAAGCGCGGAACTCCTGCTGAGAAAAATCGCGGAGCGCGAAAGCCAGGATCCGGTAATCTTAACCGGCGACTTTAACGCGGGGGAGACGAATCCCGCCGTTGTCCGGATAAAGGAGCAGTTCCGGGACACTTTCAGGGTCATCCACCCCGATGCCGACCAGGTCGCGACTTTCAACGGATTCAAAGAGCCTCCGAGCGGGGGGGACAAGATTGACTTTGTTTTTGCCTCGCCTTCTCTCGAAGTGAAGGAGGCTGCGATTGTGCGCGACAATCGTGACGGTCGTTACCCTTCCGATCATTTTCCGGTGACGGCCACTATTTGCCTGCCTTAGGCAGACACATTAGCGCGTTTGGCTCGGCCCGAGCCCTGTCTGGAACTTCGACGCGCCTTTGTTCATATTGTTAATTTAGCGAGTTTCAGCCCCAACAGAGGTGTGCGCGATGTTCAACTTTGACGATCAGTCGCCAACCCAGCCATTGTCGCCCGAATCGGAGGGCAAAATTCCCGAGACAATCGGGCCGTATCGCCTGCTTCAGAAAATTGGAGAAGGGGGTATGGGAGAGGTCTACCTGGCGGAGCAAACCGCACCAGTCAGGCGCAAGGTTGCTATTAAGGTCATCAAACTGGGAATGAGTACACGCCAGGTCATCGCACGTTTCGAGTCCGAACGCCAGGCCTTGGCCCTGATGGACCACCCGTGCATAGCCAAGGTGCTCGATGCCGGAGAGACGTCGCAAGGGCTTCCGTATTTTGCCATGGAGTACGTCCCGGGAATCCCGATAAACCAGCACTGCGACCGCTACCGTCTTAATCTGGTCGAGCGCCTCGAGCTCTTCCTTCAGGTTTGCGAGGGGGTCCAGCATGCCCATCAAAAGGCGATTATTCATCGCGATCTGAAGCCCTCCAATGTCCTGGTGACTATGTTGGACGGCAAGCCGGTTCCCAAGATCATTGATTTCGGCATTGCCAAAGCACTCGCTCATCGCCTGACCGAGCACACGCTTTTTACAGAACAGGGACAGCTGGTTGGGACTCCGGAGTACATGAGCCCGGAACAGGCTGATTTAGCTGCGGAAAACGTCGACACGCGAACCGACGTTTACTCGCTGGGCGTTCTGCTCTACGAACTCCTTACCGGGAGCCTCCCCTATGGTCCGGTCAAGTTGCGGTCGCTCGGGTTTGACGAGATTCGGCGTGTCATTCGCGAAGAAGACCCCGCTAGGCCGAGTACCCGCGTTTCGAGCCTGGGTGACTATTCGACAGAATCGGCGAAAAATCGAAAGACAGAGCCAAGGTCGTTGGTCCGTGAACTGCGAGGGGATCTCGACTGGATCACAATGAAGGCTCTCGAGAAAGATCGGAGTCGTCGCTATGGATCGCCTTCGGATCTGGCCGCCGACATCAGGCGGTACTTGAACGACGAGCCGGTTCTGGCGACCCAACCCAGCGTCAGCTATCGAGCGAGAAAGTTTGTGCGTCGGCACCGCGTTGGGGTGGCCGCCGGCTCAGCCGTCCTGGTTCTGCTGGTCGCACTGGCCGCGACCATGACATTTCAAGCCAGCCGCATCGCCAGAGAGAGGGACCGGGCGAACCAGGAAGCTCGAACGGCTCAGGAAATCTCCGATTTCCTGGTCGACCTTTTCAAGGTCCCGGATCCGATGGTTTCCAAGGGGGACCAGTTAACCGCTCGCGAGGTCCTGGATCGAGGCGCTAAACAAATTGCCGAGCGTCTTTCCGACCAGCCTTTGGTACGGGCTCGTTTTCAGCTGACCATGGCGCGCGCTTATGAAAATCTGGGCACCTACGCCCAGGCTGAGCCGCTTTACGACTCGGCGCTCGCAATACAGCGTGAGAAGCTGGGCGAGGAGCATGATGAGTATCTGAAGACACTCAGTGATCTGGCTGCCTTGTATTGGCAAATGGGGCGGTTGGAGCAGGCCGAAAGGGCGCTCTGGAAGGCTTATGAGAGCAAACTTCGGATCAAGGGCGAGGACGATCTGACTACTCAGAACTCCGCCAACAACCTGGCAAATCTCTACCTGACCCAGGGGCGCTACCAGGAGGCCGAGCGCCTGTACCGGAAGTCGTACGAGATCCGAAAGCGCCTTCTTGGACCCGACGACCCTCAGACGCTGGGAGCTGCGAACAACTTGTCCAATATCTATTTGCGTTTGGGGAAGATCGATGAAGGGACGGCTCTGATCGAGGAAACGCTGGCCGGGCGCCGACGAGTACAGGGAGAAGACCATCCCCAGACTCTGGGCGCGGCTTTTAACGTTGCGAGCGCCTACGAGCAACAGGGAAGACATGAAGAAGCCGAGAAAATCTATAAACAGGTCTTGGAGCGTCGGAAAGTCATCATGGGGGAGACGCATCCCGATACGCTGATGTCGTTACACAACCTCGGTGATTTCTACCGCACTCGAGGGCGCCTCCGCGAGGCGCTGCCGCTTTTGACCGAGGCCCTTAAAGGACGAGAGCAGCATCTCGGCAAGAACCACTTTGATTCCCTGTCGACCCGTTTGTCGCTCGGAAATCTGTATGCCTCAATGGGACGATACCGAGAAGCTGAGGCGTTGTTAAAAGCCACCATTGCGGCTTGGGAGGAGCAGGTTCCAGGCGCGCATCCATTGCTGCAGAGAAGCCGAGAAAGTCTCGGACGCTTGTATCACTCTCAGAAGCGGTACGCAGAGGCCGAGAGTGTCTTTCAGGAACAACTGCAACACTGGAGGAATGCAAGTGCCGAGCATCCCTCAATCGACGATACCTTATTCAACCTCGCCTGCGTGGCAGCGCTGCAACGAAAATCAGATGAAGCGATCGGATATCTCAGGGAAGCTGTAGACAGGGGTTTTGCGGACCGGGAAGCGCTGTCTGATCCGGATCTGGCCTCCCTGGCCAGTCATCCTGGGTTCCAGTCATTAGTGGAGCGCATGATCGCAAAGGCCGAGTGAGGGAAAGCAGGCCGTAGCTTCGGACCAAGAGTAAAAACCCTATCCGTGTGATCCGCGTCATCCGTGCTATCCGTGGGCCTGTCTTCCCGCGGATAGCACGGATCACACGGATAACACGGATAACATCTGGCTTTAGTCTTCCTCGCTAGTACGCTGTCGCTCTGTGCCTACGTTCATCGTGGCTTGCCGGGCGGCCTCGATGAGAGGTTCGGCTGAAATCGGTGCGCCAACGGTTTGCTCCATCCACAAGGAAGGCGTGAGAGCGCCCAGTCGGCACATCCTTTCCATCTCGAGCCCCAGGTTCTTCCCTTTCAGATAATTCTCGATCTGGAAACTGATGATGTGACCGAGCGGGTAGTCCGGGAGGTACATACCACCATCGATCATATGGGAGTAAATCGCGAGCAAGGTCACGTCCCGAACGCCGAAGATCGGGGCGAAGTACTCGTTCCAAACCTCGCGGGCGATCCTGAGAACCGCCTCTCGCAAGTGCCTGGCGTCTGCCTGCGGGTTCTCGTACATCCATCGCCAAACTCTCATGTCGACGAGCGCCACGCCGCTGATTTCGCAGGTCGACCAAAAGGCATCCAGTGCTTTTAGATGTTCACGGTCCTCGCGATCGGGCGTGCCGATCCCGAGCACGTCGAGGTCGCGGTCCTGGAAAACGAAGGCGAAGGCCTCCGTAAAAGCCGTGTTGGGAACGCCACGCAGGAAATAATGGTCGATCCGGTTAAGCGAAAAGACCTGTTCTACGCAGTGTCCCAGTTCGTGAAGGGCAATGTTGTAGCCCTTGTAGTTCAACCCTCCGGTGGCGCGAGTTCTCAGGTGAGCTTTATCGTCGCGCATTTCTGCGCCCATCGCGTGCCCGGAGCCGCGAGCGGGATCCACCTCGATGTGTTGGCTGAGAAAATCAGCCGTCTCACGGACAAAACCCAGTTTCTGAAGGATGTTGGGAAGGTCCTTTTGGAACGACGGGACATCCGGGTATTTCTGTCGGACGATGTGATCGAGTTCTGCTGGCGTCTGGGCAGCTCTCGCTTTGAAACCGTCATACCAGATGTCGAACGGTTCGAGTTTACGCCCCAGCCTCTTTTCGATCAGCTTTGCCACATCCTGCCGGACGGGCGAAGACAAGACCGAGACGAGGAGTTTCTCAACCTCCGCTTCCGGGATTTGCCGATTCTCCTGGAAGCGCCGCGCAATCAGCGTAGGCGCTTGCGGAACGTGCGGGTCCAGTTGTTGCTCTGCCCGAAACGTACTCAAGAAGGTCTCATATCGAGCCAGTCCTTCGGGCTCGGCTGGGACTTCTGTTAAATCCTGGTTGCGTCTTTCGTAGAGGACATTGGCTTCCGGCGCCCACAGGTATTTATCGTTGTTGATGACCGCCTTCGGAATAGTCTGATCAACAATGCGCTGCATCACGCGGTAAATGATCCGCTGGCGCTCCAGCCCGTCCGGTTTCGCGTATTGCGCCTTCAGCTCGTCGCGCAGGCCCCAGTGGCTGATCAACTTAAGATCGCCTGGGAAAAGGGTCTTTTTATCGCTGGCTAAAAGATTGCCCATGTAGATGTTGTATTCGCTGATGTAGTTGTCCGCTTCGACGTAGATGGCGGACCGTTTCTGGCTGACATCAGCGGGGACCCGCGACGTGAACAGGTCTCCCAAGCGAGCATAAGCCCATTGCTTCCGATCCCATTGCTTCCCTAGAGTCAGTTTCGAATCCAGCGGGTAGTGAGGGAAGTTGAGGACGATCACGAAGGCGATCTTGTTATTGAAAAAGTCATCGTCGAGGTGGGCGTAAGGGGAGTATTTCGCGAACATGTAATCGATCGGAAGGGGAGGGCCCACGTCAAGATCGAGCGGTGCTCGAAAGGCGCGGTTAATCTGGTGCAGGTTCCCGTACAGGACTTCGAAATTGTGCTCCAGGCGTTTAAAGGTCTCATCGAGCGTTGCCGGATCGGCGATGAAATGGGTCAGACAGAATTCCTCGTAGTCCTGCTCCGTCCCATCTTCCTTGCGCCATAGCTGGGCGACTCTGGAGACGCCGCTTTCAATGCGCGCCTTCTGTTCTGTGCCGTACTTCTCTATCAAACGGGTGACAACAGACTGAGTTTTTTCTGGAGAGATCATGAAAGTCGTCCTTTGAGCCGAAGAAAAAACTGTAATCAGCAGGCAAGCAGTGAGAAGAGAAGTGAGCCGTAACATCAAAACAGTATAGCGTGCGAATCTTACGCAAACGGAGTGGAAAACCGGATTGCGGGAGTGCGCCATGCATCTTTTCCGCGTAATCCGCATCTTCCGCGCTATTCGTGGCTTGGTACCCGCGAATAGCGCGGAAGACGCGGACTGCGCGGGTATACACGTCGGGTCGTTCTGTCTGTGGAATCTGTTATTCTTGAACCGCCGGCAGGCAAACACGAAAGGGAACGAAGATGCAGAAAGCAAGATTTCTGATAATTGTCGCCGTTGTTTTCCTTATCCACCCGGTATTTGCGCAACAAAAGAGGATGGTGAGCGTAGATGGGCTGATCTACGACTTGAAACACCCTGAGCCGGAAAGACGCAAGGACGCAGCCCTGGTGCTTGGGCAGAACAAGGTGCGGCAAGCGGTTCCGGGGCTCATTGAATTAACCGGGGATGCTGATGACGCCATTCGGCTGGAAGCCGTCCGGGCACTCGTCCGGATCAACGACACGCGCGCCTTGCCGACATACATCCGGTTAACGCAGGATCCGTCAAAGGCGATTCAGGAAAAGTCCATCGAAGGAATCATCAACAGGTACGTTACCGACGAAGGCGGGTTCATCTCCGGTATCCGGAAATTCGCAGACATCGTGAATCCCTGGAGCGATGATTACAACCCACTTGTCGTAGAGCCTTATGTTTCGGTCAGCCCGGAAGCCGTATCTGCTGTCGCTGCCCTGCTTACCTCCAACGACACGGGTTTGAGAAGAGACGCCGCGGTGGCTCTCGGGATCCTGCGCGCCTCTTCCGCCCTTCCGCAGATTCAGGAAGCGCTTGCCCGTGAAACCAAGGATTCGGTGACGGTCGAACTGATTCGGGCGATCTACAAGATCGGAGATCGAGAGGCCGCGAACTCGGTTGTTCCTTTCATCAAAGATCCGGACAAGCGCGTGCACGACGAGGCAATTTTTACCGTCGGCAGGCTGCGTGTCGCAAAAGCGGTTCCCCACTTAAGGGAGCTGTACGAGTCTGGAATAGAGGAAAGCAAGAAGATACTCGGCCTGGTACCGATCACCGGGAAGGACGACTTAGCCAAAAAACTATACGAAGCCATGTCTTTCATAGGAGATCCGAGCTGTAAAGACCTCATGCTTGCCGGACTTGCCGATGATCGTTTGTATTATCGCCGCTACGGGGCCGAGGGCATCGGTAGGATCGGGGATCGGAACGACGTGACATTGATCGCTACCAATTACCTGCGCGAGAAGGAATCGGAAGCCAAGCTGGCGATGAGCTTCGCCCTGTACCGCCTGGGCCGTGACGAGCATCTTCTGGAACTCGCTCGGGGTGGCGATCAGGGATTGAACTATCTGCTCGAGCTTGAAGAGCAAGAAATCCAGAAACTCTACCCCTATCTTGAGAGCGAGAAAGACAGCGTCAAGGCGCGGCTTCTTGAAGTCATAGGGTTGCGCGGCGACCAGACAGCCTTGCCGGTGGCCGAGCGGTATATGAACCACAAGAATGCGGATGTGGTATCAGCTGCCAATCTGGCCGTTCGGCGGTTGAGAGCACGGGTTACGAGCTGATTTTCAGCGTTAGCCGCAAAAATACGCGGCCAACATCCGCCTTCGTAGGGTTTCGAATCCGCATCGCGCTTTTCGCGGCGGATCGAAACCCACCGATCTTCGCTTGCACCGATACGGCTCGTTGGGTGCCAATTGGTGGGTTTCAATCCGGCCGGGAAAAACGCCGTCCGGATTCGAAACCCACCCGTGAGCCGATTTTTCAATCGGCTATTCAATCCCCAATTGCTTCCACAGCCCGTCGATCCGTTTCTTCACTTCGGGTGTCATTTCGATTGGTTCGGGCCAAGGACGAGTGAACCCCTCTTCCGGCCATTTACGGGTTGCGTCGATTCCCATCTTAGAGCCGAAATTAGGGAGGCGGGCGGCGTGGTCCAGCGAGTCGACCGGGCCAAGGGTGAACTGGATATCACGCTCCGGATCAATGTGATTGAGGACGCGCCATATCACTTCGGAATAGTTGCGCAGATCGGCGCCGTGATCGAGGACCACGATGCATTTGGAGAACATCGCCTGGCCCAGTCCCCAGAGTGCGTTCATGATCTTCCTCGCATGTCCGGGATAACGCTTCTTGATGGTGACCAGGACCAGATTGTGGAAGACCCCTTCAAAGGGCATATGCATGTCCTCGATCTCCGGTAGTTGCTTACGGATAAGGGGGAGAAAAATCCGTTCGACGGCATGGCCCAGGAAGCAGTCTTCCTGCGGGGGTTTGCCCACAATGATGGTCTGATAGACGGGGCTGCGCCGGCGGGTCAGGCAGGTCACATGGAAAACCGGGTAATCATCGGCCAGGGAGTAGAAGCCGGTGTGGTCTCCAAATGGGCCTTCCCTACGCAGTTCTCCGAGATCGACGTA
>DAOTAI010000119.1:0-12138 GCA_035593865.1 Acidobacteriota bacterium | reverse complement strand
CAAGTCCAAGCTGTCGCGCGAAGAACTCCAGGACGAAACTGCCGACCGGCTGATGGAGCTGGTTGAAACCAAGCGGCGGGAGGACAGGGACGTCGTTCGCGCCCAGCCGACGGTAGCCGCCGAGGAAGAAGAGGTTGTCGACCTGATGGCGCTGCTGAAGCGCAGCATTTCGCAGGCGGCGTGAGGTGGTGCGGCCCGGCCCGTACTTCGAGCGCCTGCCATCCGCGTGATCCGCGTAATCCGTGATATCTGCGGGTCTGGATACCCACGGATCGTACGGATCACGCGGATTACGCGGATAACTCAAATATCCAAAATCACATGGGCGCGCCAGTGGCGATCCAGTTGTTCCAGGCGAAACTGATGGAGGGTCACCGCCTTGACGTCGACCCGCTGGCTATGACGCGCCGGATCCAGGCGTTCACCCCGCCCGCTTGCCGTTAAGTGAAAGCCATCGGCACTTTCCTCAATCCGGCAATTCGAGGTGCGAAGAAGCAACTGTTCGGCATCTTTGTAGAAGATGACTTCCTGGAGGAAATTAAAGAGCAGCATTTCCAGCGAAGTATCTGAAAGAGAGATATCGCGTTCCTCTACCGGACGGACGGTTTCCAGATCCTCGATCATGACGTTCAGAGTCGCCTCTGCGGAAGCGATGAAGACCTCTTCCAGGGTCTGGCCCGAAGCTTCAAAAGCTATGTCGGCGGTTGCTGTGTCTTCCAGGAATTGATAGGGCATACTGGACTCCGTCAGGCCTTGCATTGTTCCAGCCCGGCCAGGATCTCTTCTTGGTGCTCCAATACGTTTTTCCCGATAAAGACCAGACTAGTCTTATCGGCCGGGAATGATTCGAACTCCCACCGACCGGCGACGAAATTGAACAGAAATGAGCCGTCCTCGACGTGGACAAATCCCTTGGAACGATAGACTCCCCAGTTCGACAGCGAGGCAGCCCAATCATCCAGACGTTCGCGCGAGTATTCGGCATCTGAGACGAACGAAAACGAGGCAAATTCCGGCTGATGAACGTGGGCTGCGGGGCTCGCGGTCCGTTCGCGTCCAATTCCGAAAAGCAGTTCCGGATCGACGCGAGCCTTGACAGTGCGGATGATCTCGGCTAACTCGTTAATTTGGCGCAGTTTATTTTCCACATCGTCGGTCTGAGCTGGATCCACCAGGTCGACTTTGTTCAGCAGGATCAGGTCAGCGTCCTCGATCTGCATGCGAGAAGTGTGACCGATCTGCGGGTAGCGCACCAATGAATCCGCATCAACGACAGTTATGACGCCGTCGAGGCGGATGTCGGGCAGACTTTCCTGGACGTCGAAGATCAGGGCCTCCGGTTCGGCCAAGCCTGTAGTCTCGACAACAATCAAATCCGGTTGCACGTCTTTCAAAATCTCCTCGACGGCGGCCTCAAATTCACCTTGCAGAGAGCAGCACACACATCCCCCGCCCAACTCTGCGATCTGGATATTCTTTCCCTGTATGATCCTGCTGTCGATGGCCATTTCTCCGAATTCGTTCATGAGAATCGCGATTTTGGCATCGACAGAATCAAGGACGTGGCGCAGGAGAGTTGTCTTGCCGCTGCCGAGCGGGCCCGTGATCAGCGTCATGGGAACGCGTGCGGCCATGGTCTAACCCTTCACATTTCCAACAGGCACGAACCTGACAACGCGCTTGCTGATCCCGGCCAGTTCGGTCGCCTCTACGACTTCGTCGATGTTCTTGTAGGCGCCCCCGGCCTCTTCCGCCAGTCCGCTCCACGAGGCGCTGCGCACATAAATACCGCGTTGCTCCAGTTCGCGTTGGAGTTTCTCGCCCCGCCAAAGTTTTCGCGCCTTGGTGCGGCTCATGGTGCGCCCACTCCCATGAGCGGTGCTGTAGAAGGTTTCATGTCCAGTAGGAACTCCGGCCAGGAGGTAGGAACCAGTCTCCATGCTGCCGCCGATGATTACGGGCTGACCGGCGTCCTTGTAGCGCTTTGGTAAACCCTGCATCCCCGGGCCGAAGGCTCGAGTTGCTCCTTTGCGATGAACCAGCAGTTTTTTCTGCTGGCCATCGACGATGTGGGTCTCGAACTTGGCGGTATTATGGGCGACGTCGTAGACCATGTGCATCCCCAGATCTTCGGCCGATCGCCCGAAAACCTGGGAGAAGACTTCACGAATGCGGTGCAGGATGACTTGACGATTGGTAAAGGACATGTTCAGTCCGCATTTCATCGCACTGAAATAGTCACGCCCTTCAGGGGAATCGAACGGCGCACAGGCCAGTTCGCGATCCAGTATTTTGATCCGATACCGACTTTCCATGACTTTCAAGAACGTTTGCAGGTAGTCGGTGGCAACCTGGTGGCCGAATCCGCGGCTACCGCAATGGAACATGATCACCACCTGGTCAGGGATGGTGATTCCATAGATTCGGGCAAGCTTCTCGTCGTAGATGTTTTCCTTTTTCGCAACCTGGATTTCAAGGTAATGATTACCCGAGCCAAGCGTCCCAATCTGGTTGAACCCTCGATCGATGGCGCGGTCGCTGATCTTCGACGAATCGGCGCCGGAGATGCAACCGCCCTCCTCGGTCAATTCCAGATCCTCTTCCCAGCCGTAGCCTCTCTTGACACACCAACGAGCGCCCTGTTCTACGACCTGGCGAAACTCGTCCTTGGATAATCGGAGGAAGCCAGTGCTTCCCACTCCGGCCGGAACCCGTTCATACAGCTTATCAACAAGTGTCTTCAGGTGGGGTTTCACCTCATCCCAGGTCAGGTTAGTGGTCACCAGGCGCATTCCGCAGTTGATATCAAAACCGATACCGCCGGGCGAGATCACTCCCCCCGCCTCCGGGTCCATGGCCGCCACTCCGCCAATAGGAAACCCGTAACCAGAGTGTCCGTCCGGCATGCACATTGCGAAACGAGTTATTCCAGGAAGAGTAGCGACGTTCGTGATCTGGTCATAGACCGCGTCGTCCATCTCGCGTATAACCTTTTCAGTCCCGTAGATACGAGCTGGTACCCGCATCCCCGCCTTGTACGAGACAGGAATCTCCCATACGGTTTCAGCCACTCTTTCAATAGCGCCTAAAATAGCCATAGCATTTACACCTATCCCCTATTGTTGCACCAAGAAGGCTCGGCTGCGTATACTGGAAGAGATTATGAACGCTCGGAACAGATGGATCACGCTCGATTACCTGGAGATCTTCTGTGAGCAGCACCAGCTGATGATTGGTTGTGAGAGCGCGGATAACCAGCTGTGGATCTCCCCCCTTGGACCTCACCCTTCCTCCTTAACCGCGTCCGAGGTTCACCAGATCCTGACCGATAGCGCGTTATTCGAAGTAAGGGCAATGTCCGACGACGATGAAGAAGCTGAAGCCCCGTTCTTCCTGACTCGCGCCGAGTTGGAGCAAAGAATCAAGCGGATGCTGAACTAACCTCAAGAAGTGGTTTTCAAACCGTACAATTCAAGCAACTGGATGAAGTCCTGATCAGCTCGCAACTTCTCAAAGGCCACTTCACCTGAAATTCTCTCCCGGTCAGAAAATCCCGCCGAGAACGCTTTGCTCAGGTATGACAGACAGGCTGCCTTGTCCCCGGTTTCAGCAAAAAAGACTGCCATCTGGTAATGGCGTTCGGGGTCGGGGCGAGGGTCTTCCGGAAATGACAGTTCCATGGCCGACGTGTTCGAGAAGACCTGTGGATCAAGCCGAAGCGCTTCGCGGTAAGCTTTTCTCGCTTCGTCGAATTTGTGCCTTTGCATGTAAGCATGACCGAGGTTGGCATGAAAACTGGCGATTTGAGGGGTCAGATCAATGGCCTTGCGAAAAGCTTTTACAGCGCCCTTAGGGTCCTGTTCGGCCAGCTCGACGATCCCCAGGGTGTTATGGGCATATGAATATTTGGGATTCAATCCTATCGATCGTTCCACCGCTTCGCGGGCTTGTGAATAGCGCGTAAGTCTGGAATATGCAATGCCTAACTTGTTGAAAATCACTTCGTGGTAGGGATTCAGATCGGCAGCCTCCAAGTATTTCAACAGTGCCAGATGATCCTTACCTTCTTTCAGGAGCTTATCTCCCTCGGCCACCAGTCTGTAGGAACTGATCACCTTATCCGGTGGCACAGCCATCTTCGGGATGCGCTTGATACCGGAGCATGACACCAGCCATAGCAACAGGGCCACGCCCCAAGCCGTTACTGGTCGGTATCTCATGTTTTGAGGGTATCTTATCACAGGAAGCAGATCGTCTGCGGACACAAGCGCCACCCCATCGAAGCCCTAGAGGGCGAGTGTAAAGCCGTACTTCATGGATCTCTCGGCACCGCTGCGTATTGCGAAGTCGGGACGTCATCAGGTCCGGAGGACCGGCACGTTTATAGAAAAACCAAAGGCGCGGTACGGAGGTCCCGAGATGTCCGTTTTCCTGGTCTGCGTCCCCATTTCTACACCAACAGAGCCGAAAAGGGGTTGGTGGCGTTTAGCCAACTGTAAACAGTAGAAAACCGGAAAGAATCGCCGCAACAAGCGTCTTAACTGGCATTCCGCGTTTTCGTCAGGGGAATGCCATCCCACATGTGATTTGCCATGGTGTTGGAAGTATTTTAAAATTGCCTTCTGCTAACGGGGGTACATGGCCATTAAGAAGAAGGAAGCACCGGAGAAGACAGTCGATTCAATATTAGGTCTCATTATTGACGAGTGGTACGAAAGAGTGGCGCCTTACTACGTCACCCTGGAGCAACTCCAGGAAAACCCGGGACTGAACAAGGAAGAAGAGCTGAAAAGGTTCCATGACGAAAAAGGGCACCGAATCAAGTTCGACAAAGACACACTCGATTTCACCTACGGTTTGCGCTCGATCTGGTCCGGCAATCACATCATCATTGAGGTGAGCGTCAACAACAAAGTCGAAAATTTCGACTATGCCGACTTCCAGGAACGGCTTCTTGCACATTACGAAAAAATCGGCAAGCAGAATGTTCCGAGCCCGTGGGAACTGCGTAATCACACCTTCTGCGAAATCCTGCAGTTCGAACCGAATCTGCGGGAAGCTTTCACAGTGGAAAAGCGCGAGGACAAGGCCGATATCATGAGACTTTCCTTTCACCTGAACGGACAGTTCATGGATAAGGTCATCGCGCATCCTCAGGCGAGCAAGAAACTGATTGAGGATTACTGCGTTTCCCCTTTCCGTACGGTCTATGCGACGGTTTACCGTCGTGCCAGATAGAATCGGGCAGTTGGGAGCGATTAATCGCTCGAGCCAGAGTTGTCATCGCAAGCTGATTTGCAATCCTTTAACCATCTGGGTGTCTGTATCGTTGTTCCCTTGAGGAAGCTATGTCGATCCGGCGGGTTTATACATTCCTTGCACTGTTTGGCGTCAGCATTACAGCTCTTTCAGGCCAGCACAGCAACCGGCGGCCAATCAGTTTCGAGGACTTCATAAGCCTTGACGCGGTCTCGGATCTGCAATTGTCTCCTGACGGTCGGCTGGCCGCATTCGTGGTTACCGATTACTCGCTGCAGGCTAACCGAGCCAATAGCGATATCTGGATTGTGGACGTCAGAAGCGGGAAAGAGGCGCGCCGATTGACCAGGGATGCCGCGTCCGACTCGCAACCACGCTGGTCTCCCGACGGGAGACAACTGGCATTCGTCTCCAGTCGCAATAATTCGACGCAGATTTACGTTATGCCCGCGACCGGCGGAGAACCGAAAAAAGTCTCCGACCTGGAGATAAGCCCGACCAATCTAACCTGGTCACCCGATGGATCTGCCATCGCCTTCTCCGCCGACATCTCCTGGCCCCATCAGCCGGAAGATAAGTTTCCTACGCAAGTCAAAATCTGGGACGACCTGTTTTACAGGCATTGGAACGAATGGCGGGCCGGAGTCCGCTCGCACATTTTCCTGCTTGACTTGAAGAACGGCGAGGCAAAAGACCTGACGCCGTTCGACCAGGACTACCCGACCCTTGCCCTGGGTGGCTATCGTGACATCGCTTTTACCCCGGACGGCCAATCAATCGCCGTAGTGGCAAACCTCGACAAGAATCGGGCTACCAGCACTAACAACGATATTCTCCTGATTCCCATCCAGGGGGGTGACATCGTCAACCTCACGGCATCCAATCCCTCAAACGACAATAACCCGCTATTCAGTCCGGATGGAAAATGGATGGCGTACCGAGCCCAGCTGCGCGCCGGTTTTGAGGCAGACAGGCAGCGCCTGATGCTGATGGATTGGGCCAGCCGAGACGTCCGAGACCTGACGAGCGACTGGACCCTGAGCATCGGGGAGATCGTCTGGTCGCCGGACAGCCGTTACATTTACGCCGAGGTGGAAGAAGAGGCCCGCAACGTCTTCTACAGGATCTCGATTCCCGATGGCCAGCGCGAAAAGGTGGTCAAAGATGGTCATAATAAAAGCCCGAGGATAACAGCCGACGGGCAAACCATTGTGTGCCTGAGGGAGAGTGCCAAAGAGCCCGCCGAGATTTTCGCGATCGATCTGGCCAAAGGGAGCGCGCGACAGGTGTCGCACGTTAATTCAAAGCTTATCGCGCAGCTGGAAATGAATCCTGTCGAGGACTTCTGGTTTACCGGAGCCCGGGGCAGACGAATTCATGGTCTTTTGCTCAAACCGCCGGCTTTTGATCCGGCGCGCAAGTACCCGCTGGTCTACCTGGTTCACGGCGGGCCGCAGGGCGCCATGCAGGACGACTTTCACCCGCGCTGGAACTATCAAATGTTTGCGGCGCCCGGCTACGTCGTGGCGATGGTTAACTTCCACGGTTCGACTGGGTACGGCCAGGAGTTTACCGATTCCATCTCCCGCAACTGGGGCGGCTACCCCTTCGAAGATCTTATGAAGGGCGTGGACTACCTCATCGACCAGTATTCTTTTATCGACCCCGACCGGCTGGCTGCCGCCGGCGCGTCCTATGGCGGCTACATGATCTACTGGATCGGAACCCAGACCAAGCGCTTTCGCTGCCTGATCGCGCACGACGGCGTTTTCAACCCGGAAAGCATGTACGGATCGACGGAGGAACTCTGGTTCCCGGAGTGGGACTTCGGCGGCACTCCCTGGAATAACCGAGAAACCTACCGCAAGTGGTCACCGCAGAACTTTGCCCAAAACTTCAGCACGCCGATGCTGGTGGTGCACGGGCAGTTGGACTACCGGGTCGACGTGTCCCAGGGATTCGAAGCGTTCACGGCGCTCAGACGGCACGGCGTTCCCGCTCGCTTCGTGTACTTCCCGGATGAGGGCCATTGGGTCCTTAAACCGCGCAACCGCCGCGTCTGGTGGAATGAAGTGCTCGGTTGGCTAGCAAAGTATTTGAAGGACTGAAAACCGGTAACCGGTAGTTACTTCAGCTTCGTCAGCGCCAGCTTCCTGAACTCTACCTCGGTTCCCTCGGCCTGCAGCGCAATCTTGCCTTCCGATGCGGTCGCATTAAACCCGTGGTTCACGAGATCGTCGTTAACCCATACCTTGATCTCGCGGTCGACGCACTCGATAACCATGCGGTTCCAGTCACCCACTGGTTTCTCAGAGTCGTCAGTCAGGTTCAGGATTCGCCGGGCGTCTCCTCGATCCCCACCAAAAGCCTGGCCTTCCTTGCGCGGCCGACGCGTCTCCATGTCCGGCACTTCAATGTTCTCCCGAATACACCAGAAGTCTCCGGCATTACCTGAGTGCATTTGGACCTCGATCGACTGCGGGAACATGTTACTGAGCGCACGCGGTTTGGAGGCGTGCACCAGGACACCGCAATTCCCTGCTTCTTTCGGGAATCGGTATTCCACTTCCAGGCGATAGTTGGAGAAGGAATCCTGGGTTATCAAGTGCCCCCTGGGATTTCCCAGACTGACCAGAAGGCCATCACGCACGACAAAGCTCGGTCCGGCATCCGGATTCTTGTCCAACTCGGGGACGTCAACCGTCCATCCAGTCAGATCCTTGCCGTTAAACAACGAAATGGTCTCGGCGTGGGCGGAGGAGACCGCCAGACTCGCCAAGAGCAACAATGGAAGGAATTTAAGGAACATGAAAACACTGTACACCAATTCCTGCCGAGCTTCGATCATCCGCGTAATCCGTGTTATCCGTCCTATCCGCGGGAATGAACGCCCACGGATAGAACGGATAGCGCGGATTGCGCGGATGACAGGCGTGACGGTCCGCTTCTCCGAGGATTTTGTAGCTTCGGAGTAAACAGCGTGCATCAAGCCGCGGATGTAGCCGATGGCGAACAAGCGACCGATCGACGAATACCCGGGCCGTTCGTTGCTGTCTCCCTCCATGGTGGGGACATGATCGGGGCGGCATACACCGTCAAATCCGATGTCCCGATAGGCGCGCATACAGCCCGCCATGTCGGTCTTCCCATCATCGTGAAAAGTCTCCTGGAACTTCTCTTTCGTTCCTCGCACGTCGCGAAAATGCACGAAGAAAATCTTCTTCTGCCTGCCGAAGTGACGGATAACAGCCGGAAGATCGTCGGTCATCAAGGTGAAATTGCCCTGGCATAAGGTGATCCCGTTGACCGGACTTGGAACGAGATCGAGCAATCGTTGGAAATTTTCCACGCTGCGCATGATTCGCCCCATTCCGCGAAGGGGGGAGATGGGAGGGTCGTCAGGATGCATGGCAAGTTTTACGTTTGCCTTTTCTGCCACAGGAACGACCCTGTTCAGGAAATACTTTAGGCTGGCCCATAACTGGTCCTCAGTGACCACGCCATATTCGGTCAAAGGCAGACGTTTGGCCTCCTCCAGGTCGAACTCCGTGACTAGAGCCCCGCCACGCGTCGGCACCGCGGTTGAAGTCCGCGTCCAGTTAATGACTGGCATCCATTCATAGCACCAGACTGGTATGTTCAACCGCCCCATGTTCTCGAGCAGCTCACAGACCTGGTCGATCTCCTGGTCACGTCCCTCGAGTCCCAGTTTCGCCTTCGTCAATGGTGGCCTGGCCTCGATGACGGCCAGTTCGAAACCTTCCGCTTCGTAGGCCTGTTTCAAACGGGACAACGGTCCGTAACTCCACGGCTTTTCATCGGGTTTGCGGTCCTTGTCCCACCTGCCTCCAAAGCCCCCGACGACGTGATTTACACCGCACTGCTTGACCATCTTCCACAGCGGGCCGGATGGCGGTCCGAAAACCTCGGCGATCTTCATCATCGATGGCGGCCGGACGACGGCCGGGCGACCCGGCAGTGCATGAGTTGAGGCGAAGGCCATTCCCCCTGCGGCAGTCGTTGAAGCAGCAATAAACTGCCTGCGTTGGAGTGTTCGCCGATTTCCGCTCATAGTACCCCCTCCTTGTCGTGCTCGTTCAAAATGCCCAGGCTCGCGTATTTTGGAGTCCGGCTCCTGGAGTTTATACCTATTCTCTTGCGTGAGAGTAAATGGCAGAATTGCTCACTATGACTGCTATCGGTATTAAGAGTGTTATCAGATGTGTTGGAACCAGCGCTATTGCGCTGGCAATGGTTCTCGTCGCCTGCGGGCGAGTTGTACAAGATGATGCGACGACGCCGGGCTGGAAAATCATTGGCCCGGGGGGCGGCGGAAGTATGTTCTTTCCTACCGTCAGCCCGCACGATCCCTCAGTGGCTCTTATCGCCTGCGACATGACCGGCGCCTACATGACAACCAATGCCGGTCAAACATGGCGACAATTTAACCTGCGCAACCGCGTAGATTCTTTTGCGTTCGATCCCTCAGATGCCCAGGTTATCTACGCCGGTTCGAGCGGCGTCTTTCGTTCGGCAGATCAGGGCAAATCCTGGCGTCTCGTCCTGCCGGAACCAGCCAAAGGGGTTAGCGAACGAATGGTAGGAGATCATGCGGACCATTCGTTCGTCAGTCCAGGCTGGCCCGGCGGCAAAGTCCAGGCGATTCGAGTGGATCCGGATCAGACTTCGCGTGTGTTGGCCGCGACGAGTGCCGGTCGACTTCATCTATTTGTCTCCGAAGACGGGGCTAAAACTTGGTCGAAATTGGCAGAAATACCCGATTCAAACGTCTATGCGCTCTTTCTGGATCTCGCCAGTCCCCGTGACAACCGGGTCTTGTACGTGATAACCGACTCTTCGGTCTATCGCACTCAGCTCGGTTCGCCCCAACTCGATCGTCTCACGCTTCCCGCTTCTGTTCAGAGAATTATTCATGGCGCCGCGGGTTTTGACCAGGCAACCCAGAAAACGTTTCTCTACCTGATAACCGCGCCGGAGTGGCGTCAAGGAAAGCTGTATACGGGCGTTCTGGGATCGCGGGATGGAGGCAAAAGCTGGAAGGAACTGCGTGGCGGTCTTGAAACAAACGTCGCAGGCGGCACTGGGGCGGACAGGCGTTCGTTGCCACGGTTCAACTTCATCGCCACGTCTGAGGGGCAACCGTCGGTGGCGTACCTGGGTGTGGTGCGTCATCCTCAGCGAACCGACGGGCAGGTCGAGGACTACTTTGGAATCATGAAAACGGAGGACTCCGGGACACCTGGAAATGGGTATTTCAGGCAACCGAAAAGAAGGGCGCATCGAACAAGACAATCGGATGGATGACCCGCAACTATGGTCCCGAATGGGCAGGCTCGCCTCACGGCATCGGTGTCAGCGCGACTAACCCGGACATTGCGTACGCGACTGACTGGGGAACCGCCTACTGCACCGTTGACGGTGGAAAAACCTGGACGCAGGTTTACTGCAACGAACATCCAGACGGCTCTTACTCCACCCGCGGGCTGGATGTAACGACCTGTTACGGAATCCATTTCGACCCCTTTGATCCGAATCACCTGGCGATCTCTTACACCGACATCGGGTTTTTCCATTCTTTCAACGGGGGAAAATCGTGGATTCAATCGCTGCAAGGCGTTCCGAGGCAATGGATCAACACCTGTTACTGGATGGTGTTCGATCCCGAAGTCAAGGATCGAGCCTGGTCAGTCTGGGGGAACGCCCATGATCTTCCTCGGCCCAAGATGTTTCGAGGCAATTTCGAACGGTATCTGGGCGGGGTCTGCCGCACCTCCGACGGGTGTCGGACATGGGAGAAAGCGAACCAGGGGATGCCGGAAAATACCGTTTGCACCCACATCGTTCTTGATCCACAGAGCCCCCGCGACAAGCGGACTCTCTATGTAGCAGGGTTTGGGAAGGGTGTGTTCAAATCGACCGACGGCGGCAACACCTGGGCGCCCGCCAATACCGGGTTGGGAACCAACCTCAACGCCTGGCGGCTGGTTCTGCTTCCAGACGGCACTCTCTATCTGCTGATCGCACGCGGCCTAAAGGACGGCGCCGTGATCGATGGCGCTCTTTACCGCTCCACGGATTCCGCGCAAAGCTGGCAGCCGGTTCCGCTTCCAGCCGGCGTCAATGCCCCCAACGACTTGGTGTTTGATCCCGACCGTCCCTCGACGATGTACCTGGCATGCTGGCCTCAGCCCGTTGAAGGAGTCGAACGCCACGGCGGAGTCTATATGACCGAGGACGGCGGAGCCACCTGGCGGCAGATCTTCCGCGAAGATGCCCATGTTTATGGGATTGCCCTTGATCCCTCAAATCCCGCGCGGCTCTTCATCAACACCTTTAACAGCGCCGCCTGGCGTTCCGACGATCAAGGCAAGAACTGGCGGAGGCTCGAAGGATACAACTTCAAATGGGGACACCGCCCGATCCTCGACCCTCATGATCGAAGCAAGCTCTACCTGACGACCTTCGGAAGCAGCGTCTGGCACGGCCCCGTTGAAGGAGTTCCTGGGGCGTTTGAAGACGCGATATTGAACTGAAGTAGCGAAGCCGGGCGAGACCAGGCAGGGAGCTTATTGGCCTTGAGACAGACTCTAAGCAATGACTCCTCACTACTCGCCCGCTTCGATAATGATAAGGATGAGTACGGCTGTCGCCAGGGCGATGATGATATAAGTAAGTTCCTGGTTGCTTAGCGCTCCTGCGGCGAAATCCTGTTCGATCCCACGCGCCTTCTCGGCCAACCGGGCCAGCTCATCGTCGCTGAGCGCAGCAACAGCCTCCATAATCTGCTTTGGGCTGCCCACCGTGCTTTGGACAGCCCGGGCCACTTCGGGCCTTGAGAAGAGGCGTTGAATGCTGTCC
>DAOTAI010000118.1:0-12189 GCA_035593865.1 Acidobacteriota bacterium | reverse complement strand
ATCATTGCCTGAACCCCGCCTGCGTGGCAGCCTGCCCCTCCGGGGCGCTGTACAAACGCGGCGAGGACGGCATCGTTCTGGTTGACCAGAAGCGCTGTCGGGGGTGGCGAGCCTGCATTGCCGCCTGCCCCTACAAGAAGATGTATTTCAACTGGGCCACCGGGAAATCCGAGAAGTGCATTCTCTGCTTTCCACGACTGGAAACGGGGCAGGCTCCGGCGTGTTTCCATTCCTGCGTGGGGCGCATCCGCTACCTGGGTGTCTTGCTGTACGACGCTGCCCGGATTGAAGAAGTCGCAAAAAGTCCCAAGGAGGAGCTGGTCGATGCGCAACGCTCCATGATCCTGGATCCAGCCGACCCAGAGGTGATCGCTGAAGCGGCACGCGCGGGAATTCACGAATCAGTCATTGAAGCGGCCCAGAAGTCTCCCGTCTATAAGTTCGTCAAGACTTGGAAAATGGCTCTCCCGCTTCATATCGAATATCGCACTCTCCCGATGCTTTTCTATGTGCCGCCCATGTCACCCGTGATGGCGAGCAAGGAAGGTGACACGGTCACGCACACCTCTGATGACCTGTTTCATGACATTGATCAGGCGCGAGTGCCGATTAAGTTCCTGGCCAACCTGTTTGCGGCCGGACAAGAGAACAAGGTGCGTTACGCCCTGCGAAAGCAAAAGGCGGTTCGCTGGCGGCGACGGATGCTCACCGTGGGGGATGTCGATGGGGAGACTGCGGCACGCATGCTGCGGGAAGCGGATTGTTCGCCCGAAGAGGCTGACGATATTTACAAGCTCACTTCACTCTGCACTTTCGAAGAACGGTTTGTCATTCCTCCCAGCCATCGGGAGGAAGCTATCGAGATGCTCGAGGACCCACTCGAACACAAGCAGGCGGCGGGATTCGGCTTTCTGTCAAAACCGCAGAGGGGACTCTAGATGAAAGACCTTGTCTTGCTTCCGATTCTGGGGGAATTCCTGCACTATCCTGGCCCGTCCACGGTCGCGAACCTGGAGTTGCGAAGGAAGGAGATGGCGCCGCTTAACCATGCGATTTCCGAGAAGCTGGGCCAATTCCTCGACTTTGCGCGCGCTTGCTCGCTTGCCGAACTTCAGGAGCAATTCACCCGGACTTTTGATTTGAACCCGGTTTGCGCCCTGGAAGTCGGCTGGCACTTGTTCGGGGAAGATTATCGACGAGGCCGGTTCCTGGCCTTCATTCGCAGCAAGTTGGCCGAAAACGGGATCAAGGAGTCGGGTGAGCTGCCCGATCACCTGATCCACATCCTCCCGTTGCTTGGTCGCATGGTTCCGCCCGAGGCTGCCGAGCGGTTGGCCCGGGACTGCGTGGGGAGGGCAGTCAGGCAGATGGTCTCAGCACTGCAGGAAGCATCCAACCCCTTCCTGCCTGTCATCGAATGCATTGAATCAGTTCTCGTTTCGTGCTGGGGCTCGATACCAGATGGGCTTCCGGTTCAGAGCTCAGCGGAGCCCGGAAGGGAGGACTTTGTATGAGCGGGCCAACTGCCTTGGATTTCCTGTTGTTTGCCGTACTGCCTTATCTCTCGATCGTCTCCTGCTTCGGCATCGGATACCTTCGTTATCGGACACGGCCCTACACTTACTCGAGCCTGTCGTCCCAGTTCCTGGAGAACAAGCAGCATTTCTGGGGGCTGATGCCCTTTCATTACGGCATCATCGTGGTACTGCTCGGTCACCTCGTGGCTTTTCTCATCCCCCGCGAAATCATCGCCTGGAACAGCAAGCCTGTCAGGCTTTATGTGCTGGAGATCTCCGCCCTGGTGTTCGGTCTGCTGGCTTTGATCGGTCTTGTCGCCGGGATTGTTCGCCGCCTTTCTCACGCCCACTTGCGCCGGGTGACAACCTGGCCTGACTGGATACTGTTCTTGATTCTGACGGTTCAAATCTCGACTGGTATCGGCGTAGCGGTGTTTCATCCCTGGGGCTCGTCTTGGTACGCCACCACGGCTGTGCCGTATCTGCGATCCCTGCTGTTGATGAACCCGCAGATCGCGGCTTTGTCAGTGATGCCGCTGCTCGTGAAAGCCCACATCACTTGCGCATTCCTTCTAATTGGTTTTTTCCCTTTCACACGGCTCGTTCACGTTTTCTCAATACCGAATTCTTACCTCTGGCGTCGCCCCCAAGTTGTTCGCTGGTATGGGCGCGTTCCACGCACGGTTCAGAAAGGCGTAGGTGAATCATGAAGAGCGGGCATGGCGCGGTCAAGGGGAGCCCAGGCCAGGCTCTTTTTGCCGCAACACTGGGCTTTTTCACAGGTTTTGCGGCGGTCGCACTTTTCGGGCCCACGGCGACTCGCTTTCAGGAGCTGATGCAGCTCGGCCCGATGGCTGTTGGCTTGCTGGTTGCCATGCCGGCACTTTCAGGCTCCCTGCTGAGGATCCCCTTTGCGGCTTGGGTCGACATCGGAGGAGGACGCAAACCCTACCTGGTCCTGCTTTGCCTATCGATCCTTGGTATGACCGGATTGTTCCTGGTTGTGCATTTCTTTTATCCGGCCCGTATCGGGCCCGGATTGTTCCCGATCCTGCTTCTTCTGGGCGTTTTAGCAGGCTGTGGCATAGCGACCTTTTCTGTTGGTATCAGCCAGGTCTCCTACTGGTTTCCGCAGGCAAGACAGGGCGCTGCGCTGGGTACTTATGGCGGTGTTGGAAACCTTGCGCCCGGACTGTTTTCTTTCTTGATTCCGGTTGCTCTCCGGGAATGGGGTTTAGGGGGTTCTTACCTGGCGTGGCTCCTTTTCCTGATGGTGGGAACTGTCACCTACGCTTTCCTAGGCAGGAATGCACCTTATTTCCAGCTGCGTTCGCAGGGCTTTAACCGGGTGGAATCGAGAGAGCGCGCCTCGGAAATGGGCCAGGAGTTGTTCCCGGCCTGGAGCGTGAGGGAGAGTTTGAGGATTTCGGCCGGCGCCTGGCAGACCTGGGCTCTGGTTTTTGTTTACTTCACGAGTTTCGGAGGGTTTATTGGCCTGACTGCCTGGCTGCCGTTGTACTGGCAGCGGTTCATGGCAGTCGGGGTTGTAGCGGCGGGGGGCCTCACCGCTCTTTACTCAATTTCGGCCTCGCTGATCCGGGTGGCGGGCGGCCACATTTCGGATCGGATGGGCGGACACGCTACCGCCGTTCTGGGCCTCGGCCTGACACTGCTTGGCTCGGTCCTGCTGGTCATCTCGAGTCAATTCGCTGCTGCTGTACTGGCCGTCATGCTGCTTGCCCTGGGTATGGGAGTCGCCAATGCGGCCGTTTTCAAGCTGGTGCCGCAAGCCGTGCCGAGAGCAGTGGGAGGGGTCGCTGGTTGGGTTGGAGGCTTGGGCGCGTTTGGAGGCTTTGTTATTCCCCCACTTATGGCGACTTTTGTTGAGATGTGGGGGCCTCGGGGATACTCACTCGGCTTTGGTCTTTTCATAATCCTCAGTCTGTTCGCGCTCGGGATGGTCTTATTGCTGAAACGCTTTGCAGTGCCCAGTTCGACGGCCGCGCCGGTCTCCCAGACAGTAACGGAGTCGACCACGATATGAAAAGCCCGGTGGTAACAGTCGTATTGTCGGTGGCGGTATTTTTCAGCCTGGCCTCGCTGGCGCCTCGGTTGGGTCGTTTCCGCCTTCCCGGCGACCAGCAGGGATACGCCCCGGTTCAACCGATCGCTTATTCTCACCGGCTTCATGCCGGTGAGCTGGAGATACCCTGCCTCTACTGTCATTCAGCGGCACAGACCAGCCGTCATGCCGGCATTCCGCCAGCCAATGTCTGCATGAACTGTCATCGTTTTGTTACGGCCACGCAGGGTGCGGTGCAGGCGGAAGATGAACGGGCGAAGGCCGAGAACCGACCGCCCCGCCTGATACGCTCAGTGGAGCTGGAGAAGCTATACAACTCGCTGGCGCTCGATTCGTCGATGAAGCCGGATCCGACCAGGAAGCCCCAGCCCATTGAATGGATCCGGGTTCATAAATTGCCGGATTATGTTTACTTCGATCACCGGGCGCATGTCAGCGCCGGAGTCCAGTGTCAAGACTGTCACGGGCCAATCGAAACTATGGAGCGAGTAAGGCAGGTCAAAGACCTTTCGATGGGATGGTGTGTGAACTGTCACCGCGGTGGGGTAGACGTGGGCGGCCGCAAGGTGACCGCCTCCGTCGATTGCCAGACCTGTCATTTCTAGAGAGTTATTGGAGCGCCGCCAGGGCGAGAGAGTTTATGTCCGATCAGCATGATTTCGACCAACTCGAACGTCGCAGCTTTCTGAAGATCGCTGGTTTCAGCTTTGCCAGCGTATTGGCAAGCTGTAGCCGCGCCCCGGTCGAAAAGGCCATACCCTTGCTGAACCAGCCGGCGGAAATGCCCCCCGGGCGGGCGCTCTTTTACGCCTCGACTTGTGCCGCGTGCGAGGCCGGGTGCGGAATATTGATTAAGAACCGTGACGGACGACCTATCAAGCTCGAGGGCAACCCTGATCACCCGATCTCGAAAGGCGGGTTGTGCGCTGCAGGACAGGCCTCAATCTTGGGGCTTTACGACAGCCTGCGGATCAAGACTCCGCTGATACAGGGCAATAAGAGCACCTGGGAGACAGTCGATGCCGAAATCATCAGCGAGCTGCGTACTATCGCGGCCCGCAGCGGTCGCGTCCGTTTTCTGACTGGAACCGTGACCAGTCCGACGTTGCGGGCGACGATCGATGAGTTTCTTTCGACTTTTCGAGATGCTCGAAGGATCAGTTACGATCCGCTGTCACGCAGCGCTATTCTTGATGCCCATCTCCGGACCCATGGCGTGCGCATTCTGCCTCGATTCCGGTTCGAAATGGCTGATACGATCGTCGCCTTGGACGCCGACTTCCTGGGCACGTGGGTTTCTCCGGTGGAACATACCGTCGGCTATCGGGAAGGTCGAAGGCTCAAGGGACAACCGGCCAGGATGTCCTATCACGTTCAGTTCGAGCCTCGACTGTCACTCACCGGAGCAAACGCGGATCGCCGTTTCGCCGTCGGGCCCGAAGCGCTCGGCCTTATCGCGGCCCATCTTGCCGAGCGGATCATCAGCAGAGTCCATGCGCAGATCGAAGTACCAGCTTTGGCGTCCCCGCCCGTGCCGTCGGGTTACTTGGATCGTCTAGCCGATCGGCTCGTTCAATCGCCAGGGAGGAGCCTGGTCATCAGTGGCAGCCGGGACGTGAAGGTTCAGCTTCTTTGCAATTTGATCAACCATTTGCTGGGCAATTACGGGAAAACGGTCGATATCGAGCAGCGGTCATACCAGGGCGAAGGCAACGAACGGGATCTCAGTCAGCTGATTGAGGAACTCCGTGCGGGCGACGTCGACGCGCTTTTCGTTCTAGGGGTCAACCCGGTCTACGACCTTGCTGGCATTCCCGAGATTTCCTCCTTGATCAGCCGGATCCCGCTCTCCGTGACTTTTTCAAATCAACAGGATGAGACAACCGAGCTCATGAAGTACACCTGTCCCGATCATCACCCCCTCGAATCCTGGGGCGATTCAGAGGCGGTTGAAGGAGTTTTCTCGCTGTCTCAACCGGCAATCGCTCCATTGGGAGCGAGTCGGGCCGCGATCGAGTCTATTGCAGCCTGGTCCGGTCAGGCGGGCAATGCTTACGACTTGGTGCGCAAACACTGGCACGGGAAGATTTTCCCGAGGTGGAAAGGCGGAACCAGTTTTGATGAATTTTGGGACAAAACGCTGCATGACGGCTGGGTGGAACTGCCTCCTTCCTCGCCCCGGCCGAATCCCTTCAACGCCAAGGGGGTCACTTGGGTTACCCAGGTTGACGGCCCGCCTGCCGGGCACTTCCGGCTGATGCCCTACGCGAAGGTCGGCATGCTTGACGGTTCTCAAGCGAACAATCCCTGGCTGCAGGAACTTCCCGATCCTATCACCAAGGTGACCTGGGACAACTACGCATGCCTCTCCGCAAAAGCCGGTCAGGATCTTGGAGTAACGACCGGGGATGTAGTCAGAATAACGGTCAGCGAATCGACCGCCTCCCGGAGCCTGGAGCTCCCCGCCTTCATTCAGCCCGGCCAGCATGACGGTGTGATTGCAATTGCGCTGGGTTATGGGCGAAAGACGACCGCCCGGTTCGCCGGGATCGGTCCCGAATGGCTTGAGGCTGGCCCCTCGGTGAACTCCGACGGCCTGGTCGGCCAGAACATCTGGAGGCTGACCTCGCCCCTCGATGCTCTCATGGACCCAAATGGCCGGATCGTGAGTATCGCTGCCACAGGCAAGAGGCGCGAACTGGCCTGCACCCAGCAACATCATCGGCTTATCACCTCCTCCCTGGTCAGCGGTCCGGTAAAACCGCCGGGAAGACAGGTGGAGTTGAGTGTTCTCAATTCCGGATCTATTCACGAGGCTGGCCATGCCCCGGCGGGCGACAGTCATGAAGATCTGTGGCCGGAAGATCACAAGTTCGGACCCAAGCGCTGGGCCATGGTGGTCGATCTTAATGCCTGCACGGGATGCTCGAGTTGCGTTGTCGCCTGCCAGATCGAGAACAATATCCCGGTAGTAGGGCGCGACGAAGTCCGCCGGCAGCGGGAGATGCACTGGCTCAGGATCGACAGCTACTACTCGGATGACTCTACTGACCCGCGGCCGGTTTTCCAGCCGATGATGTGCCAACAGTGCGGCCACGCGCCTTGTGAAACCGTCTGTCCCGTTCTGGCCACGGTCCACAGCGCCGATGGGCTCAACCAACAGGTTTACAACCGTTGCGTCGGAACCCGTTACTGCGCGAACAACTGTCCCTACAAGACCAGGCGATTTAACTGGTTCGATTACCCGAGAGAAGACCGGCTGGCAAATATGGTGCTGAATCCGGATGTGACGGTTCGAACACGGGGAATCATGGAGAAGTGCTCCTTCTGCATCCAGCGAATCCAGGAGGCGAGAATTCGCGCCAAGTCCGAGGGGAGGGAACTGAAGGATGGGGCGGTGATGACCGCTTGTCAGCAGTCGTGTCCGGCCTCCGCAATTCACTTCGGCGATTTGAACGACCCAACCAGCCGAGTGTCCCGGCTAGTTGCCGAAGATCCCCGCCGTTATCGAGTCTTGGAGGAACTGAACACGCGGCCGGCGGTTACTTATCTGGCCCGTGTCCGCAACGGGATCGAAGAGGGGATGGCGCGCGAGGAGGCTGGAACCAACCATGGATGAGGTAAACACCATGCATTCGCAACCCCTCGTGCTCGGTCACAAATCCCTTGGCCAGGTAACGGAAGACATTTGCGCGCCGATGAACCGCAGGCCCGGGTTCCTCTGGTGGGCGGCTTTTCTGGCCTCGCTATCGCTCCTTATGGTGGGTGGCGCCGCCGTCGCCTATCAGCTTTCCACGGGGATTGGGACGTGGGGGCTGAATCGAACGGTCGGCTGGGCTTTCGACATCACTAACTTCGTCTTCTGGATCGGGATCGGTCACGCCGGCACGCTGATTTCCGCTATCCTGTTCCTGCTGCGCCAGCGATGGCGTACCTCCGTGAACCGCGCAGCCGAAGCGATGACTTTGTTTGCGGTCATGTGCGCGGGGATCTTTCCGATTATCCACATGGGGAGGCCCTGGCTGGCATTCTGGATGTTCCCTTATCCGAACGCTCGCGGCTCGCTTTGGATCAACTTCCGTTCGCCGCTGGTCTGGGACTTCTTTGCTATCTCAACATACTTCACGATCTCGCTGGTGTTCTGGTACATCGGGCTGATTCCCGACCTGGCTACTTTGCGGGACCGGCAGCGGCCCGGCTTGAAGCGCAAATTGTTCGCCTTCTTCAGCCTGGGATGGGACGGTTCGTACCGAACCTGGCTTCATTATGAGACTGTGTACCTGCTGCTGGCCGGACTGGCGACACCGCTGGTGATCTCGGTGCACACCATCGTGAGTTGGGACTTTGCCACGTCGGTCATTCCCGGCTGGCACGCAACGATTTTCCCGCCCTATTTCGTGGCTGGAGCCATTTTCTCGGGAATGGCGATGGTCCTCACCTTGATGATCATCGCCCGGAAAACCATGCACCTGGAGGATTACATTACGCCAAGACACATTGATGTCATGGCCAAGCTCTTGATCCTGACCAGTGGCATGGTAGCGCTCGCGTATCTGACTGAGCTGTTTACCGCTTTCTATTCCGGCAATCCCTATGAACAGATGGCGTTTGTTAACCGGCTGGCCGGTCCAATGGCGTGGGCTTACTGGATTATGGTGTCCTGTAATGTCTTCATACCGCAGCTGCTCTGGTTCCGCCGGGTGAGAGCCTGCCTGCCGGCTGTGTTTGCGATATCCATCCTGATTAATGTGGGAATGTGGTTCGAACGCTTTGTGATCATCGTGACCTCGCTTCATCGCGATTACCTGCCTTCGAGCTGGGCCGACTATGCCCCGACGTTGATAGAAATCGCGACACTAGCCGGCAGTTTCGGGTTGTTCTTCACTTGCTATCTGCTCTTCTGTCGCATCATCCCGGTGGTTGCGATCGGCGAAGTCAAAGGAGTCCTCCGTCATGGAACTGATCACGGGAGACCCCGGACAGTGGAACCTGAGAGAGAGAAGACTGGGCCGCCGGCCAGAGAGCCGGCAGTCGTAGAGGTGTGAAATGAGCCAGCGTTTCATGTTGGGTGTCTTTGAAAATGAGGTTGATATCCTGGAGGCGACAAAAGCCGCGCGGGCCAGAGGCCTCAAAATCCACGACGTCTTTACTCCTTACGCCGTCCACGGCCTTCAAGACGCCATGGGGCTCGAGCCTTCGCGGTTGCCTTGGGTCTGTTTTGTCCTGGGGCTTTTGGGCGCCGGCTTCAAAGTCTGGTTCGAGTTCTGGACGAGCGCCGTGTCCTGGCCGATAAACGTCGGTGGGAAGCCTTGGAATTCTCTGCCGGCTTTCGTGCCAGTCACTTTTGAGGTGATGGTCCTGTTCGCGGGCGTGAGCACGGTGATCGCCTTTTTCCTGGCGCGCCGGTTGTATCCCGGCAAAACCGCCAGGTTGCCCATCCCGGAAGTCACCAATGATCGGTTCGTCCTCATGCTGGAGGAGACCGATTCCACCTTTGATGTGGACGAAGTTCGGGAGTTCCTTAAAAGTTTTCACGCGGTCGGCATCGAGGAACGCGTTACAGGGAATGAGCGACGATGAGACTCGGTTTGAACCTTTTACTGCTCGGCCTGCTGGCCGCCAGCCTTTTGTTGAATTGGCTTGTAAGTGAGCGGCCGGAGCAACCAAATTACCGTTTCCTGCCGGAAATGGTTGATTCATTGGCCTATGACGCTTTCGCCTCTAATCCGAACTTTCCGGATGGAAAGACACTGCAGGTTCCGGTGGCCGGCACGATTGCCCGCGATCACATGCCCCTCCGATACCAACCGACCCCTGAAGATGCGGTGCGGGCGGGCCGCGAGCTTGAGAATCCGTTTTCCTATGCGGATACCCGGGCTCTGAGCCGAGGGCAAGAAGTGTTCGAGAACTTCTGCACGCCTTGTCATGGCAGCAGCGGCAGGGGAGACGGTGTAGTGGCCCGAAGAGGCTTTCCGCCTCCGCCCTCGCTGCTGGCGGAACATGCCCGAAGCCTTGCGGATGGCCAGATGTTTCACATCCTGACGTACGGTCAAGGCAACATGGCTTCGCATGCCAGCCAACTGGGGAGTTCGGATCGTTGGAGCGTGATTGTCTATGTGCGGTCGCTTCAGCAGCAGGCGCCGGCTACGCCGGTTGCCGATGACGTCTCATCGCAGACTTCTGCTATGAATACAAAGGAGGCGCAATGAACGCTGCTGCAGCGCCTTTCGAAAGGGGAAGCCAGGTGGCCGCTAAGTTGCGCCCCTGGGTTGTCGTCACAATGGTTGCGCTGTTCGTTGGTGCCTGGCTTCAGCCGGAACGGCTTGCTGGCGCGCTGCTTCTGTCTGCTTACTACCTGGTATGCCTCGGCTTGGCGGGCGTTGTCTTTATTGCCATTCATTATGCGGCCGGGGCGGCTTGGCCGGTCGCCTTCCGGCGGGTGCCGGAAGCGATGGCTGCGAGCCTGCCTCTGGGCGGGGTCGCGATCTGGCTGGTCTTGCTCTCACGCGGCTGGGTGTATCATTGGATGGAAACGCCAGAAGTTGCCGCGGCCGGCGGATTCAGGGCTTTCTGGCTTGATCCCACCTTTTTCCTGGTTCGCGCCTTCGTCTACGTTGGCCTCTGGCTGGGTCTGACTACGCTCCTTTTGCGCAACTCCCGGCGCCAGGATGCCGACGGGCGCGCCTGTCATACCCGGAAAAACGCCAAAATCTCCGCGGCTTTCCTGGTCGTCTTCGGATTCACTTTCTGGCTGGCAGGTTTTGACTGGATTATGTCGCTTGAGCCGCATTGGTACAGCACTATTTTCGGGATTTACCAGTTTGCCGGGCTCTTTCTGGGAGGGCTTGCCGCCATTATCCTGTTGGTTAACTGGATGGAACGGCTAGGCCCGTTGCGCGGCCTCATCAGGGAAGACCATCTCCATGATCTTGGAAAACTGCTGTTCGCTTTCAGCAGTTTCTGGATGTACATCTGGTTCAGCCAGTACATGTTGATCTGGTACGCCAATATTCCGGAAGAGGCCGGGTACTACGTCATAAGAACGACAGGCAATTGGGGGACGCTGTTTGTGGCGAGCATGGTGCTTAACTGGCTGGCGCCTTTCCTGATCCTGCTGCCTCGTAAAGCAAAATGCCATAGGACAACGCTGGTGAGAGTGGCGGTCATTGTTTTGATCGGCCGCTGGCTGGACCTGTACTTGATGATCATGCCCGCACTCACCCCTGAAGCTCCCTTGCCAGGGCTGCCTGACACCGCGGGCTGGTTGCTCGCCACGATCGTGTTTGCCAGGGCGGTGCTTTATTCCTTTGGAAAAGCCGCACCCGTTCCGCTCCAGGATCCGCAGCTCCGGGAGAGTCTGACGTACCACTCGGCGTGAGCGAGAACCGCAGAAGCAAGAAGCCAGAAGCCAGGAGCCAGAAGGGAGAGCGCAGAACTACAGAAGCCAGGAGCCAGAAGCCAGGAGCCAGAAGAAGGACTCAGAAGGTCAGATCTCAGGAGGCAGGAGCGTTTATCGTGACTCTTCAGCCGCCCGAATCCGACGACAGTCTGCTTTCCGCTCTAGCGTCTGGTCTCTCCCTACTGCCTCCTTGCTTCTGACTTCTGGATTCTCCTTTCTCCCTTCTGCCTTCTGAAGTTCTTGCTTCTGCCTCCTGACTCCTTCTGGCTTCTTGCTTCTTGCTTCTTGCTTCTTGCTTCTGGCTTCTGCAGTTCTCAGCGGTATCCGAGACAGTCCCCCCTGTCTTGGGGTAAGCTCTCATGCAGGGAGGAGTTGGAATGGCAATAGAAGAACTTCCGCCTTTTCTGCAGAAAGTCATACGAAAGTACCCCGATGTCTGGGAAAAGTTTGAGTCGCTCGGTCAGGCGATCGCGGAGGCGACTACTCTTGACGACAAGACGCGAGAACTGGTTAAGCTCGGGATAGCCGTGGCGGCCGGGCGAGAAGGCGCGGTTCACTCGCACACTCGCCGATGTCGGGCGTTGGGGTGGACGCCCGAGGAAATCTACCAGGTGGGACTGCTCGCAGTGACCACAATCGGCTGGTCGGGCGCCGTGCGTGCCCTCTCCTGGATGGACGACGAGTTGCACGCGCTTTAAGCGCCAAAGCAAGAAGCCAGAAGCCAGGAGCCAGAAGAAGGACTCAGAAGGTCAGGATCTCAGGAGGCAGGAGCCTTGACCGTGACTCTTCAGCCGCCTGAATCCGACGACAGTCTGCTTTCGGCTCTCTAGCGTCTGGTCTCTCCCTTCTGCCTCCTTGCTTCTGACTTCTGAATTCTCCTTTCTCCCTTCTGGCTTCTTGCTTCTGACTTCTGTGGTTCTGCGTTCCCCCTTCTGGCTTCTGGCTCCTGGCTTCTGGCTTCTGAAGTCCTGGCTTCTGGCTCCTGGCTTCTGGCTTCTGGCTTCTGAATCCCCCCTTCAAGCGCCAAACGAGCGCTTGCCCTTGCCGAGCGCGCGCAACGCCTCGTCATAGTCCTCGCGGCTGTTCAAATTCCGATACCAGTCCGCAGCCGCCATTGAGAGATATCTCACGCGGATTCCTTCCAGGAGATCGATCATTCGGTGCCGCCCCTGTGAGAGGCATACCCGGCC
>DAOTAI010000642.1:0-1945 GCA_035593865.1 Acidobacteriota bacterium | reverse complement strand
CGAGCTTTTTGGACAATGCGCCGACCTACTTGACTTTCCTCAGCGCCGCCTTTGGGCTTCACGGCGCGAGTCTGGACAATCCCACGCATGTGTACCTGATGCTCGGCTACACGACCCACGCCGTCGGAACTCTGCCCAACCCGTTGAAACCCGGCGCCTTTCCGATAACCGCGGATACCTGGAATTATGTTCTGGCTATCTCGGTGGCGGCGGTGTTCTTTGGCGCGTGCACCTACATCGGCAATGGACCGAATTTCATGGTGAAGTCGATCGCGGAACAGGCGAAAGTCCAGTGTCCGAGCTTCTTCGGTTTTATCGTTAAGTATTCGATTCCGGTCCTGATTCCGGTGTTTGTGCTCGTCTGGTACCTGTTTTTCCGCGGGTAGACAAACTTTCGACTGTCGCCAGGACGCTCATCCTCGAGTCACCCGGGAAGCCCGCGGCAGTTTGTGGCGCAGGTACTCGATGACCCCTGGCATGACGGACAGGATGATGATAGCGAAAATGACGAGGGTGAAGTTACGGCGAACAACGTCGAGATTTCCGAAGAAGAAGCCTCCAAAGAGGAAGATCGTCACCCACGCCAATCCACCAATCACGTTGTAAGACAAGAACCGGGAGTAGGTCATCTCGCCGATCCCCGCCACAAAGGGCGCGAACGTCCGGATGATGGGTATAAAGCGCGCGATGATTATGGTTTTGCCGCCATGACGCTCGTAGAACTCGTGGGTGCGAAGCAGATGTTTTTTGTTTAGAAATCTTGACTGTTCACTTTGAAATACCTTTGGTCCCGCCATCTGGCCGATCCAGTAGTTGACTGTATCTCCGACGATGGCAGCCACGACGAGCAGAACGAAAGCCGTCATGAGGTCGAGCGAGCCACGGGCGGCGAAGGCGCCGACAGCAAAGAGCAGGGAATCACCCGGTAGAAAAGGTGTGACAACCAAACCGGTCTCGCAAAAGACAATCAGGAAGAGAATAAGGTAAACCCACAGGCCGTAGCCTTGAATGAGAACATCCAGGTGTTTATCGACGTGCAGAATAAAGTCAACCAGAGCGCCAATCAATTCCATAGAAAATCCAACGTATCATAAACAGGCGGCGCAAACGACCGGGCGGTTGTCCACGGTCAGTTAAAAGGGCAGAGAGAGCGGGTTTTTCCTGTAGGACTACCACCCATCCAGATGCGAGAGGTGGTCCGACAAGATAAAGAGTATGGAACCGATAGTCAGATCAGGCCCGTTATTCGATCATTATTTAACGCAAGTGATACGGCTCAGCGTGCCGGTTCGAATGGTCGGTCTGGAGGTGAGGCGGAGGGGCCAAAGCCCCTCCGGCGTTTTAGGGGCGTTTATAGATGTTATCGCCAGGCGAAGATCGAGGTCGGCGTTGGTGGGGGGTAGTAATCTCCGCCGCCGAGAATCGCAGGGTGCGCAAGCTCGCTCTACGTGTCTTCGATAGGCAACGCCCCCAGCAGTACTGTCTCACAACCGGAGGGCGGACACTGATCGAACACTCGGTCAGTCAGGTGGCCTCCGTGGTTTCCTCGCAACGGATCATCACCGTAATAGGAAATGGGCACAAGGCCTATTTGCACGCTTCGCGCCTCCCTGGTCGCGTCTTGGAAGAGCCCGCTAATCGCGGCACAGGAGCAAGCGTTTTCCTTCCGCTGGTCTATGTCCTTGCCGAAGAGCCGGATGCAACAGTCTTGGTCCTTCCGTGCGATCAGTTCGCAACCCAGGATGAGAATCTCGTTCCCCATTTGGAGCGTGCCGGTACTTTAGCGGAGCTCATGCCCGGCAGGCTGGTCGTTCTGACAGCCGTCCCTTCGCGCCCGGAGTCGGAGTTTGGATGGGTGGAGGCCGGTCCGGTTCTGGACAAGTTTGCCGGCTTTGGCGCAAGGTCCGTCAAGAAATTCTACGAGCAGCCCGGCCAGCAGGACGCG
>DAOTAI010000117.1:0-12291 GCA_035593865.1 Acidobacteriota bacterium | reverse complement strand
TCTTCTCGTCTTATTCAGTTTCAGTCTTCTCCAGATGGGGGCGTTCTTGTCGCTGGCGTTCGCGGGCGGTCCCGTGGCGGTCGCGCCCGGAGGACGCCCGGTTCGCTGGTCACCCGCCCGCATCGGTTTCGTGATTGACAACGGACCTCTCGGTTCGACCAGCCGCGACGCTGCCGCCACCCAGGTGAGGGCGGCCTTTCAGGCATGGGAAGACGTCGAGACAAGCAGTATCACCTTCGAGGATCGCGGGTTTCTGCCGGTCGATGTGAACCTCAACAACTACGATCAGTATCTGGAGGTCAAAAGGCCGGAAGGAAACGTCATAGTCTTCGATAGCGACGGATCCATCACCGATGATTTCTTTGGCGAAGAATCCGATGATGTGCTTGGCTTCGCCACCGCCGTTCGAGCTGGTTCTACCAGTGACCGCTTCGATTTCGGCTTTGCCGTTTTAAATGGACGAAACTCAACCAGTGCGAACTTTCGCTCCGTTCTCATTCACGAACTGGGACACATGATTGGTCTCGACCACACTCAGGCCGGGCACGCACAGGCTTTGAACGGGAGGGCCGACGATAATGGGAATGTCCCGATCATGTATCCGTTCAGTATCTCTTTCGCGGCGCAGCAGCCTCGGCCGGACGACAGGGCATGGCTTTCTTGGCTTTACCCGGCGCCCGGTTTCGAGGCAGCAACAGGGACAATCAGCGGCCAGATCCTTCATCCGCGCGGAGACCCACTTCCCGGCGCCAATGTCGTTGCCGTCCGGCTGACTTCCGCCGGCACTGAAGATCCACGGGAGTTCGTCTCTGTGGTCTCGGACTTCCTGGTTAAGCAGGATGGTTCTTTCGAAATCCCCGGTCTCACACCCGGCGAATATGTCGTCTTCATTGAGCCGCTCTTTTCCGAATTCACCGGGGGAAGTGGTGTCGGGCCTTTCGATTTTAGATTTGAAAACTTTTTCAAGGATTACTTTAACGCCGAGTCCGAATCAGACCGGGATGATCCCGCAGAGAAGATCGTGCTCAATGTCGGCGCCGGCCAGACGATCGAGGGCATCAATCTGATTGCCAACGAGATCTTCAACCGCCTCGACCTGCTTACCGATGACGGAGAAATGCTCTTCAGATTCCCGGAAGGGTTCACTTTCCCCTTCTTCGGCAAGACGTACACCGAAGTCTATGTGAATTCTGATGGTAATCTCACTTTCGAAAGAGGGGATGGCGTGCCAGGCATGCCCCGCGATCCAGCCAGATTCTTGAGCGGGCCCCCTCGCATTGCACCCCTTTTCACGGATTTGGATCCGTCTGTCAGCGGGGAAGTGACTACAGTCAGTGCACCGGGAGAGTTCACTGTGATTTGGGACGGTGTGCCGGAATTCAGCGATAGCGGCAGCGCCTCGCCGAACCGCTTTTCGGTGACCCTGTTTTCAACCGGTAATATCCGCTTCAAATATGAGGCAACCTCTGTGACGCCCGACCCGGATGACCGGTTTGAAGGCGGATTGCAGGTGATTGTCGGGATCACGCCGGGAGGAGGGGCGGACGCTGGAACAGCGGATCTCTCATCGTTAGGTTCCTCGGTTCCGCTGGATGACCAACCCATTTACCAAGTGTTTTCAGGCACGAGCTTCGATCTGGGTGGTCGCCAGATCAACTTCGTGACAAATGGGGCTTTGCAGTCCCAATTGCTTTTCCCGTTCTACGCCGGGGACGCGGCCTTCTTCTCCGGTTACGCTTTCACCAACCTTGCCTCGCAAGACGCCCTGCTCGAGATTCAGGCGCATGGGCCGGATGGGGCCCTTCTTTCGTTCCTGGACAACCCGCACGCGGAGACAGTCGCATCGAATACTCAAACGGCGAGGCTTGGGAGCGAGTTCTTCAACATTCCGGCAGCGACTCCGCAGAGCGGGTGGGTTCGTGTGTTGACCAACACTCCTGGCCTGGCCAGTTTCTTCCAATACGGCAATGGCATGAATGGCCCGATTAGCATGCTGGACGGATCGGTGGCCGTTACTGAACAGTCGAAAATCCTCTACTTTACACGCATCTATGACGGTGAGGCGGTTTTCCCGACTTTCGCAGGCGCTCAAGACGCCGTGACTCGAATCAGCCTGGTTAACCCGAACGACTCGTCAGTAACCGTCCGGTTTACTTTCTTTGACCCGACGGGCTTTCCGATCGGTCCGGGAAGTGAAAGACAACTACCGCCCAACGGCTTCATTCTGGAAAGGGTTTCCTCACTGATCGGCGTTCCGGGACAATATGACGATGGTTACCTGAAGGCCGAAGTGATCCAGGGCGAAGGAGCGATAGGTTTTGAGCTAATCGAGCTGGAAGACAGCTTGATGGGATTGAACGCTTCCTATGGCAATCCCGGCGATGTTGCCTTCTCAGCCCAGCTGGCCGGAGGGTCCGACACCGGGATACCGGTCTTTACCAACCTCAAATTGGTGAATACATCGGACAGCCCACGAATTCTGACGATCACGGCGTTCGGCGCTGACGGCAACCTTCTGTCACCTCCTCTACAAAATGTTGCCCTGATGCCGAATCAGACCTTTCAGTTCGACGCCGGTGAAGCCTTTGCCGGGAGTCCCATAGCCGGTTTTGTCGGTTCGCTCCTTGTCGAGGCCGATGGCCCGGGTGTAATTGGAGACGTGGTGTTCGGCGATCCTGAGACTGCCCGGTACGCGGCCGCTCTGCCGCTACAGACGGCGCTCTTTACCGAAGCGGTGTTCAGCCAGGTGGCTAACGGACAGCTGACGCCCGATCCGAGCATGGATTGCTTCACCGGAATTGCGTTTTTCAATCCGAACGACGTGCAAGCGCAGGTCTCGCTGAGGGTGTTTAACCACCGCGGCCAGCAGATCGGCAGCACCCGGACGCTTACTCTGGGGCCGCGAAACCGTCTGGCCGATCTCGTCGAGAATCTGGTGGCGGGGACTTCCGATTTGATTCAGGGTTTCATTTCCCTGGAATCCACGCAGCCACTGGTCGCTCAGCAACTGTTCGGCAACGGCACCTTAAGTTTCCTGTCGGCCGTGCCGCCGCAGATCGTGCGGTAGTCAGAAGCGCAGGCGCACACCTGCGGTCGGCACCAGTATCGGCGTTGGCGATCGGAAAACCAGGAAAGTGACGTTGCCGTCCGGATCACGAAGAATCGAACCCTTTCTCAGATATTCAGCCTCTGCTCCCCAGAGGTAGTTGGCCCCCAGATGGAGAGAAACATCGGCTACGCCGCGCCGTCTGTGGTTTTCCCAAAGGCGGATGTCAAGACCGGTTCCGACGCCCCAACTGCCCGCCAGATCGTCGAAGTTGGTTGATGAGAAAATAGGATCACCAAAGAAATCATCAAGCACAGAGCTGCGGGTGAACAGGTACTTCAGGCCGAACAGCCCTTGCACGTAAGGGCGTATTGCCCCCTGTTGGGGTTGAAGACGGAGAAACCCGTGCACGAGAAGGATGTTGTTGCTTGTTTCGACACGCAACGTCACTTCGGGAATATCAGGGCTCAACGGCACAAATCGCCGAGAAGTTCCGTAATTCAAGTATCCAAAATCGACTCCAACCATGAGCGGGCTCTCGCCGATGAAATAACCGAAATGCCCGGAAACACCGTAACCCTCATCATCGATGTTGTCTCGAAATTCGTTCTGGGGCAGTGCGACGATGAAATCCACGCCTGCGTCAAAATTCTGAGCGGCCGCGGACTGGAGCGCGGACACGAGAATCAAACCAACTGCCAAGGCGGCCAGGAACCGTGTCTTCATGTTGTTCCTCCGTACCTTGGATGAAGGAGATCAAGCAAACAGTTCAGGGCGCTTATAGCGTCTTTTAGTTGGTTCCGACTTTTTCCGAAGGGTCGAAGTCTAAACAACCGTAACGTAACAAGGACTGGAATCGAGGAAGGTTCGGGGAGCGGTGGAATCGACGGCGGCGGCAGGTCGAGTAATGCCAGGACAGGAGAGCAAGAACGAGTTGAGCGACGCGGCGTGGGTTGCGGCCAGTCAACGCGGAGATACCAGCGCGTTCAATCGGCTCGTCCTGAAGTGGGAAAAGCCCGTTTATAACCTGGTTCTGCGCATGCTGCAGGATCCTGAAGATGCGGCCGAGACCACGCAAGAGGTGTTTATGCGGGCCTACCGGGCCATCGGCAGTTTCAGGAATGACTCGAGTTTCTCCACCTGGCTGTATCGTATTGCCGCGAATCACTGCCTGACGCGGCTGAAGAAGCGAGGCGCCCAGCCTTCTTGCTCCCTGGATGATCAGGATGTGCGAACCGTGATTCAGCACAGAATGCCGCGGCAGGAATCACACGAACATGAGTTTCTACAGCAGGATGCGGGGCAGCGGGTGAGGGAAGCCCTGGCTCTTCTGTCTCCCGAACAACGCCTCGTACTGGAGTTGAAGTTCTTTCAGGACATGACATTTGAGGAGATAGCCGATTTTGTCCAGGCGCCGTTGAGCACGGTGAAATCCAGGCTGTACGACGGTCTGGGAGTTTTAAAAAACCATTTCGGCCGCCAGAAGCAAGGCGTCCAAACGAAGGTTTGATATGAAGACTGATTGCCATGTTTACCAAGAGATGATTCCTCGTGCCTTGCTTGGGGACCTCGAGGCAGGGCGCGTCGCGGAACTGGAACAACATTTGGCTGCATGCCCGGGTTGCCGTGCTGAACAGACGCAATACCGGGAAACGCTCGAGCATCTGGCGGCGGTCAAAGATGTTCCTGTTCCAAGACATTTCCTGGTTCCTGCCGACACCCGAACGTCATCTTTAGGCGAGCTGTTTCAGGCTCTTGCCCGGTCCTGGAGACTGGCGGGCGCTTTGGTGGCATTTGCCTTGTGCGTGTCGGCGACAATGCTTGCCCTTTCCAACTTTCAATTCCGGGCACAAAACGGGGTCTATGCTTTTTCCTTCGGTCGACCTCTTTCGGATTTGGATGCTTCTCGCAAGACTGAAGCTGCCATCAATGCGCTTCGTGATGAAATGCAGGCCTTCGTCGAGCAGGCGATCCAAGCCGAACGCCAACACTATGTGGCGCTCTTGAGGGCCGAGTTGGAGAAATCGAGTCGGAGTCTGTCTACCGATCAGCGCAGATTTTTGGAACTTGCGCTCTCAGACGTCGAAACCCGGATAAATCAGCGGATCGTCACCACCGGGGCATCACTTGAAAATCGAACGGCACGTTCTCTTGACGCGCTTTATGCTGCTTTACAGGATCAGCGCGCCCGCGATCTGGCGTTCCTCCGGCAGAGCATCGCCCAGACCGCCCGGAGGAGCGAAGCCAATGACCGGCAGACCCAGGAAGTCCTGAGTGCGCTGCTGGAAGTTGCCGATCTTCAAATCCAGGGAATCATGCAGTGATTTCGAATTTTCGTAGAAGGAGCAAACCATGAAGCGTCGTATCATACTGACATCTTTGTCTCTGCTGGCGGCCCTATGGCTTACTGTCACGAAACCCGTTGCCCAGGCGCCGCTTGTGGACAGCGCGGAGGTCCGCCAGGAACTGGAGACCATGGAAGGGATACTGGGCACCACGCTCGGATATGCCGTGAAGCGCCTCGACGGGGGTGAAGCGACTCCCGGGCGCCGGGCCTTCGGCCTTACCGGTGGTGTGAGCGGCGTTAAAGGCTACTATATCCATGGGCAGGGCGCCGTCTTCACGATTCCCCTTTCGGCCCTCCAGCGCTATTCGTTCTCTTACCAGGATTTCGCAGTGGAGATACCGGAAATTGGCGAGGTGGTCGGGCCGGCCGTAGCCGAGGTCGCCGCTCTCACGCAGGAGCTGACGGAAAGTGCTCTGGAGTCTGCCGTTACTGCCGAGACCACCCAGGAAGCGAAGGAAGAGACTAGGCAGGCGCAACGTAAGGCGCAGGAGCGCCAGCAAGAAGTAAAGAAGAAGGTTGAAGAGCAGAAGGTTCGAATCGAAGAGCAGAAAGTTCGAATCAAGGAAAAACTGGAAAAGGCCAAGGAAAAGGCGTTGAAGCGGCGGGCTGAGGTTGTGGAAAGACGCAAGGAATTGCTTCAGCGCCTGGATGAGATAAAGGTCGAGTTAAGAGATGCCCTCGCCCGGTACGGCGACACCCTCTCGGTTGTCAAGCCGGAGGAATCGGTTACGTTGATCCTGTCAGAAGAGAACCACGGTTTCTGGGGTGCCGGTGACAATGCTGGATTGTGCCATGTATTAACCGTCAGGAAATCGCTGGTGACTGACCTTAAATCGGGAAAGATCACGCGAGAGGAATTCAACCGCCGCCTGGTGGATTACAACTACTGAGTAAAGGACCCCAAGGACCCAAAGGACCAAAAGGACTAAAAGGACCCAAAGGACCGAAAGGACTGCGGGGACGCCAAAGACGAGATTAGAAAGGCTCTCCTCCAAGTCTTTGTCCCTGGAGTCCTTTATGTCCTTTATGTCCTTTTCGTCCTTTTCGTCCTTCACATCCTTTTTCCCACACCCCCCAAAAAACTCTTGACTTCCCATCCCGCCTGCGCTATTAACTCGCATTAAGATATATGGCGTCTCTCAATGTGAAACGACCGGGAACCGACGTTGGCGATCAGACCGTTGAATCCTCAAGCTGCTTTCGAATTCTGTGCGCAACCGACCCCGACGGGTTGCGATTCTACAGCAGCCAGGAGCTGCGAAGCCGTTTTCTGATCGATGATTTGTTCAAACCGGGGCGGCTGCAGATGGTCTATTCGGAGCAGGACCGAGTGATCATCGGCAGCGCCGTTCCGGCCTCCGAAGCGATTTTTATGGAAGCTCACCAGGGGCTCCGAACTGCTTACTTCACGGAACGGCGCGAGGTTGGGATTATTAACCTGGGCGGACCGGGGATGGTAGCGGTAGACGGAAACTGCTACACGCTTGACGCGCGTGATGGGCTCTACATCGGGCGCGGCAATCGGAGTGTCTGTTTCACGTCCCGAGACGCGACATCGCCGGCGGCGTTTTACATTGTGAGCTATCCGGCTCATGCGTCTTACCCGGTGCGGCTGGTAACCAAGCAGGATGCGGAACACGTTGAACTGGGCGAGATCGCCGCGTCGAATCGGCGCCACCTTTACAAGTATATTCATCCGGGTGGAGTCCAGAGCTGCCAGTTGGTTATGGGACTTACAGAGTTGGTTCCCGGCAGCGTTTGGAACACTATGCCGGTTCACACCCATCAGCGGCGATCCGAGGTTTATCTGTATTTCGACCTGCCGAACGACCAAGTGGTGATGCACTGTCTCGGCCGGCCGAACGAGACCCGGCATGTCATGGTGCGCAACCGTCAGGCGGTTCTCTCTCCGAGCTGGTCCATCCATGCCGGCGCCGGCACTTAGAACTACTCTTTCATCTGGGCGATGGGAGGGGAAAACCAGGACTTTTCAGATATGGAACCAGTGAGTATGAACGATCTGGCTTAGAACGATCTGATTTATACAGCCTAATAGAGGTTACTGGCATCCCAGGCGTAACCGAAAAAGAGGAGGAGAGCATGAGTGCATTCAAGCAAACGGCTGTACTTGTGGTCCTGGCCTGCCTGGTCGGACTGCTCCAGGCTCCAGACGTGTTCGCACAAGAGGCCCGGGGCACGATTGTGGGCGTGGTAAAAGACGTCAGCGGTGGAGTAGTTCCGGGCGCCGAAGTGAAGGTCACGAATAAAGCCATGGGCACTGTGACGACGGTCGTAACCAACGATGCCGGGCTCTACCAGGCCACTTATCTGATTCCCGGCCTTTACAAGATCGAGTCGTCGATGCCGGGCTTCAAGACGTTCGTGGCTGACGATGTCGAGTTGCGGACCAATGAGAGGCTCGAATACAACATCCAGCTGGAGGTAGGCGAACAGTCTGAAACGATCGTAGTAACCGGCGAGACGCCTTTGTTGGCCACGGCCTCCGCCTCCATGGGCCAAGTGGTAGATGCCCGCCGAGTAGCTGATCTTCCCGTTCCTCACGGCAATCCCTTCTTCCTGATGGGCCTGGCTGCCGGAGTTGGCTTCACCCGAGATCCGCGACTCGACCGACCGTTCGAGCCGACTCATATTGTCGGATACTCTGTCGACGGCACCCGTGCCAATCGCAGCGATGTGACTATCGATGGAGTGGTAGCGACCGCCACGGCCAATCCGGGTGAGGTGACTGCCTCATTCGTCCCGCCGGCAGATATTATCTCCGAGATTGTAGTGCAGACTGCGACCTTTGATGCCAGTTTCGGACAGACCGAGGGCGGTGTTACGAACCTGAGCATGAAGTCAGGGACGAACCAGCTTCACGGCACTGCCTATTGGACCAAGATGGCGCCGGGAATTTTCGCTAACGACTTCTGGGCTAATCGAAACGGACAGGCGCGAGGCGACTTCACCTACGACCGTTGGGGCGGTTCGGTCGGTGGACCGGTCTGGATTCCTGGATTGTACGATGGACGCAACCGCACCTTCTTCATGTGGGGCTATGAGGGGATTCACGAGTCCCGGCCGCGTAACAACGGTACGCCCACAGTGCCCACGGCAGCCATGAAGCAAGGCGATTTCTCGCAACTGCTGAAGCTCGGCTCAAACTATCAGATCTACAATCCCTTTACCCGTCGCCCTGCGGCGACACCGGGGCGCTACGAGCAAGATCCCTTCCCGGATAACATCATTCCCGATGCCCTTATCAATCCGGTGGCGAAGAAGATCCTGAGCTACTTCCCTGATCCTCTACAGGAAGGAGATCCGAACGGCCAAAACAACTTCGTCCAGCCGAACCTGCTCGAACAGGCCAAGTATTACACGCACAGCGTTCGTATCGACCATCAGATCAGCGACAACCACAAGATATTCGGCCGTGGAAGCGTGTATCGCCGGGACAGCACCTACAACAACTACTTCCACAATGAGGTGACCGGCAATGAGTTCCAGTTCCTGAACCGGGCGTTCACGTTTGATGACGTTTACACCTTTAACCCGACCACGGTCATGAATCTCCGTTACGGATACAACCGGTTCATCCGCGGCGACGCCGGCAACCGTTCCTTGATCGGAATGGACTTGACCACGCTTGGCTTCCCCAAGGAGCTTAACGACGCGATTTCGCCCGATATTCGGCGTTTTCCGAGAATCGATATATCCGGCTATCAGGGAACCGCGTCGCCAGGTTACGTGAGGCCCAACGATACTCATTCCTTCATCGGTACTTTAAACAAGATGTTCGGCTCTCACGCCTTTAAGACTGGCATCGAGTTCCGGGCCTACCGCGAGACCAACCGCACTTTCGCCAACGATGAGAGCGGGCGTTACAATTTCGATGGCAGCTGGATGCGCGGGCCTTTGGACAACTCGCCGGGGTCGCCGAGCAACCTGGGTCAATCCGTGGCGGCGCTTCTGATCGGCCTGCCCAGCACCTCGAACACGTATATCGCGCGCAATGCCAGCTACGCTGAACAGTCAACTTCCTGGGGCATCTATTTCCACGATGACTGGAAGGTCAACGACAGGCTAACCGTGAACCTCGGTCTTCGTTACGAGTACGAAGGCGCCTTGACGGAGCGCTTTAACCGCACGGTTCGCGGTTTTGACTTCGACGCTGTCCAACCGTTCGAAGAGCAGGCGCGCGCGATTTATGCCCAGAACCCCATACCAGAACTTTCGCCCGATCAATTCTTAGTGCGCGGCGGTCTGACTTTCGCCGGAGTTAATGGAGAGCCGCGTACTCTATGGAACGCTCCTACGAAGCAGTTCATGCCTCGAATCGGGCTGGCCTACAAGGTCGATCCCAAAACGGTGATACGTGCCGGCTACGGGATCTTCTTTGGGTTCCTGGGACAGCGCCGGGGCGATGTCATTCAGACCGGTTTCAGCCGGAACACTCCGTTTGTCCCCACCGTGGACAATGGGCTGACTTTCATTGCCGATCTCTCCAATCCGTATCCGGATGGGATTCTGGAGCCAGTTGGCGCCGGGCAAGGTATCTTGACCAATGTTGGGTCGAGCATCACGTTCTTCAATGAGAACCCGAAGACCCCCTACATGCAGCGCTGGCAAATTGGCTTCCAACGGGAACTCGGCGCCGGGTATGTGGTTGACGCAGCGTATGTTGGGAACCGGGGGACACATCTCGAGTACATGAATAACGGAAACATCGCATTGCGGAATCTGAATGCGATCCCGAACAAGTACCTGAGCACCAAGCCCACACGCGATGATGAAACCAACAACTGGCTGACGCAGTCCAAGGGAATTCCCAATCCTTTCTACGATCCAGCTACAGGCAAGACCATTCTGCCGGCCGGCGCTTCCAGCGCCTTCACCGGCAAGGAGATCGCACGTAATCGATTGCTTCGGCCTTTCCTGGCTTTTGATGCCGTCAACATGGATGAACAGGAAGGCTATTCCTGGTATCACTCCTTCCAAACGACGATACAGAAGCGATTCTCGCAGGGTTACACCCTGATGGGGAACTACACCTACTCGGAGTTCATGCAGGCGACGGAGCTGTTGAATGCGGGCGACCTGCGACCGACTGAGATGATCTCCGACCTTGATCGTCCGCATCGTTTGACGATCAGTGGCATCTACGAGCTTCCGTTCGGCTACGGAAAGCCTTGGGGGGCCGGTAATCCGGTGCTCTCCAGGATCATCGGCGGGTGGCAGATTTCCGGAATTTACACGATGCAGTCCGGTGCCCCGATCCAATTTTCCAATGACATGATCTTCAAGGGGAACGACGTCGAGCAAATCGAGCTGTCCGCCTCGGAACGCTCGATTGAGCGCTGGTTCAATAACTCTCCCGATCTCTGGGAGACCGACTCGAAAAATCAGCTGGTCAACCACCTGCGGACTTTCCCGCTGCGTTTCGATTTCCTGCGGGCGGACATCGTAAACAATTACGACTTCTCGCTCGTCAAGAAGACACCGGTTACCGAAGGTAAGGAACTCCACTTCAAGGCGGAATTCTTGAACGCGTTCAATCATCCGCAGTTTTCGGCGCCGGATACTAACCCGTCCAGCGCGAACTTCGGCAAGATCCGAGCCAATAACCAGGTGAATTACCCTAGGCGTATCCAGCTCAGCCTGAAGTTCATCTTCTAGTCGCACGTTCAAACGCGTTCGCTTAGGTTAAGGCGCGGGACTCTTGAGTGCCGCGCCTTAACCGTTGAGACCGGGTAGCCTTCCTCGTTTCCATGGAGCGCGTGACTGCTGAGTCGCGCGTCTCTTGAGTCAGTAAAGACATGAACAGGACCGTCTTGCTCAATTCACTTTTGCTTTTTTTCTTTCCTTCGTTTTCCGGTCAGGCGCAAGTTGTGGTGCTGGTAGAAAACGATCTGGATGCGGTCAGGACCGGTGAGACAATCGAGATTCGCGCGTCTGAACTTCTGCGGTTGCTTCCCACTTCAGATCCGAAACGGTTCCATGTGGCTGATGAGCAAGGCAACCGGCTCCTGGTTCAGCCCGTTGATCTGGCCGGCGACGGAATCATCGAACAGTTGATTTTCCAGGCAGACTTCCAGCCGCGTGAAGTCCGGCAGTTCACCATCACGCTGGGTGAACCGCAGCAGCTGACCAGGGAGCAGTTCAAAGCTTACGGCCGGTTCGTTCGTGAGCGGTTTGACGACTTCGCCTGGGAAAACGACCGGGTTGCTCATCGAATGTACGGGCCCGCGCTCGAGACGTGGCAACGGGAACCGCTAACCAGCAGCGCGGTTGATATCTGGTGCAAACGCGTTCGCAGACTAGTGATTAATGACTGGCACATGGTAGATGACTACCATACCGATACCGGAGAGGGAGCGGATTTTTATTCTGCCGGCAAGAGTCGTGGGTGCGGAGGAAGTGGTATCTGGGTTGACAACAAGCTGCATCCATCAAGGAATTTCATGTCTTCGAGGGTGTTGGCAAACGGACCCATCCGGGTTGTCTTTGAGTTGGATTATGGCGCCTGGGTCGTAAAGGGGCAGCGGATTGCCGAGACAAAGCGAATCACCCTCGATGCGGGGCAAAACCTCAGTCGATTTGAAAGCCGCTACCTCAGGGCCAGCCTTGGGGATTTGACTGTCGGCGTCGGAATCAAGAAAAGCGCCGGTTCGACAGTCAAGGTGAAAACGGGAGAAGGCTGGCTACGCACTTGGGAGCCAGTCAAGGGCAACGGCAACGTTGGTTGCGGCATCGTAGCTGACCCGGCTTCAATCGTTGACTCTGTCGAGGATGATCTAAATTACTTGCTCCTGCTCCGTTCTCCGGACGGCTTTTCTGTCTCCTATTTGTGACCGGCCAACAACAATCCCCACTTTTTGGCCAACAAAATTCCCCACTT
>DAOTAI010000116.1:0-12329 GCA_035593865.1 Acidobacteriota bacterium | reverse complement strand
TATACCACAAAAGGCGGCCCTTTTTTCATTAAGTGTGTGAGAAATCCGGGCTAGTAACAGACGAAACGCAAAGGGTCAATTAAGAAAGTCCGGCTGAGCCTCGAGTGTCGTCGACCCCCGAAGGGATCGGGGGTTCTGCGTTCTAAGGTTTAAGGTCTACTTACCCGCAGAGCCCCAAGTGCTGTCGACCCCGAAGGGGTCGTTTGGAGTTTGGCGAAAACACACAGTCGTGTAAAGCCGAAGAAGGCATTGTTGACGTTGAGATTGTCGTACTGAGAGATACGGCACGCCGGAAATGTATATTTTCGCCAATATCCAGTCGACCCCTTCGGGGTCGAGAAACGTCGGAATCGCCCAAGTTCAGATGGTTTGGGGGCGAACCTGAACAACTCGTTTGGGATTATTTTGTTAGAGGTTTTCAAGCACCCTAAACTGTTTTTTCTGGGATCGGGTCCGCTGGGGCCTACGATCGCTGGTAAGGCGATACTTGGCGGTAGCGCCGGACGCGTTTGACCAGCAGCCCGAACGCGAAACCGAGCGCCAGCGTCGCGGCGCTCGCCACGCCCGCCGGAACCCAGCTTCCCAGCGTTGCCAAGGTGCGTACCTCGCCGTCCGGCTCGATCACGCGGATCCGCACGCTCGGCCCCATAAACGACAGCATGAATCCGCTGACGCCTTTCGGGGCGATGCTCGTGCACGTAAATCTTATCGCCGACCAGCGCAATGCCTGTCGGCGACCAGAAAGCTCCCGATTCCAAGACTGTCGTTACGTTTCCATCTGTCGCCAAACGCCGCAGGCAATGCCAGTCGTAATCGGCGACATAAATGTTGCGGACGCCATCAACCGCCAGCCCGAGCAGCCTCGGATGCTCGCCGCGCTCGACGCCCGCCAGAGGGTTGCCGCCCAGCGTCGTAACCGTGCCATCGAGCCCAACCCGCCGCACGCAGGCAGCGTCGGTCAGGTAGATGGCCCCATCCGGCCCTATCACTTTCGCTTGCACGGCGGCGAACTTCGCCTCGGCACCCTTGCCGTCGGCATGACCGCTGACACTGCCGGCCAGCGTTTCGATGCTGCCATCGGGCCGCCGCCGCGCCAGCACGTACTCCTGCACGCCGTCGTTAACGCCGCTCACGGCGTAGGTGTTGCCTTCGGCATCGATCAACGAGCCGAGCCCTTTCGGCACATTGGCGGTCGGACCGAGTATCTCGGTGACTTGACCATCAGGGCTCGCCTTCCACAGGCTGTTGATCCATAGGTTATTCGCCGCATCATAGTAGACGTGTTCGCCATACAGATTGCCCGCCTCGTCTATGAAGAGTTCGTGCGAATGCTTGCCGGTGACGAACGGCGTCGGGCGGCCATCGGCGGCCACCTTCCAGATTGTGTTGTTGTCTACATCAGAGAAGAAGATCTGTCCTTGCCGATCTATGACGAGGCCCCAGGCCGGATGCGCCACGGCGTTGGTTAAAGCCAGCAGGAACAGGCCGGCCAACGCCGCGGCTCGGGCGGCACGAGTCGCCGGGCGCCCGATGATTCTCAAATTGGCGTATGGCATATGCAGTTTCACTCCGTCTTCGGTTTTGAAGCGGTTGGTCTGCGATACTCAGATAAAAACACGGTACTCAACCGTTGGGCGAGTCCGGGTTTACGCGGGCCTTAAATCAACAATTTACTTCGACACGGCCGGTTGGAGGAGGACGTTCAATTTAAGGCCCGCCTAAAGGTTGCTTTACGCCTGGGATCATTGACCGAGCACGTCGCGGGCGGCTTCATAGCGGCTGTGCACGTCTTCAATTGCCTGTTTGACCCGCTCTTCGTCGCCCGTCTCGAGAACCGGCGCGAGTGCTGTCACTGCTGCCGCCAGCGCCTGGCGCGCCTTGTCGAATTCCTGTTGTCTGGCGCTGAAACGGGCCGGCAGCTTTGCTGCCTCCAGCACCGTTATTTTCTGCTTCAGTTCGGCAGCTGAAGCCTTGATCTTTTCGAGATCGTAGGCGGGCAAATGATGGTGATAGAGCATATAGAGGCTCGAGTGAAAGTCCTCGAGCTCCTTCATCGGCGGTCTGATCACACGCACTAGCCGCTCGAAATCCGAATGGAGCTTCTCGGCGGCGGAAAGAAGGGCCTGGTTGCTATCCGCATTGACTGCGGCGCGGTACTCTTCGACGGTTGCTTTTAGAGCCTCAACACCCTCGGACCAGGCCGTCTGTTTGTGATGAAGAATTCCGGGCAGGCGGGCTGCCGCCACGGCGGCCGCGCCTTTTTCGATGTCCGGTAACAGGCTTTTCAGTTTCGCGTAGTCCTTGGCTGGCCATGCTTCGTGCCAAATCACGAAAATCACTTCGTGGAAATCGTGGAGAGCAGGGACCTCAGCCTTCGCCACGGATTCATGCTGAAAAGCGAGGGCCGGAATCGTTGTAAAGAGTAGAAAAAGGATCGCAAGCGAGTAGGTTTGCTGTCGGAAACGCATTTTCTCCTCCGGGAAAGTCAACTGATTGATAGGCTGGATATTCTGCCATAGTGTGAAGGCACAGAGCTACAGTCCGAGGTAGGTCAGGCAGCGGTCCAGGCAAACGGCTGGTTCGGAACTGGTATCGAGGCGCAGCGCGGGTATTGGAAGAGGTTCTCGGCGCGATTTGAGCTCCAGATAGAGGCGATAATCCCGGTTGCCTGCAGGGTGCCGCCCTTGTTTCTGGTCGTACTCGAGTCGTCTGCGCGCCTCCTCATCAGAACAGGTACATTCGATCACGAAAAGGCGTTGGCGCAGCCGCTGGGCGAGGTTCCAGACCTGGAGCATATCCTCAGATCGAGAGAATGTCCGCCCATCGAGGATTACCCATTTGTCCGGAGATTCGGTCAGAATCGCCTCTGTCAGCCGCAGCATTTCCTGAAAGCACACGTTATCCTGCGCCCGGGAGTAGTCGATCTGGTCCTGACTGAAAAGTCTTGTCCTGATTTCGTCCTTGCTGATGATGATGGCAGGCAATCGAGCTGCGAGCGCCCGTGCCATCGTGCTTTTCCCGGAGCCCGGAAGCCCCGCCATTGCCAGGATCACGGCCAGAACAATAGCACGAAACGCGGAATTTTCGCGAAGTGAAACCAGGCGGTGCCCTCACGGGCCATAAATCTCTGTCCGGGGAGCCGGTCGTGGTCTGCGGAAAAGATACCGGAGGAACCGATAGAACATGTAGATGAGCGCAACGAACAGGACAAGCAACACAAGAGCGGCGACGAGGGCAATATAGGGGTGTGCCGAGACCAGCCACAACAGTCCGAGACTCAAGACGTCTTCAACCCCGCTGAGAAACCAGTTCGTAAAGGGTTCCGGCGTCGAGTTGGCAGCCAGACGTGTGGAGGCCTTGGCCCCATGACTCGATAACGTGACGAACCCGCCCAGAAGCGCCGCAATCCAGGTCACATGAGAAGGAGCATCACCCATTGCAGCACCGGCGAGGAATGCCCCTGCCGGAATACGAATGAAGGTGTGAACAGAGTCCCAGATATTGTCGACATAGGGGACTTTGTCGGCAACGAACTCAATCAGGAAAAGAACCGCGGCGGCCACCAGCACCCAGGGGTTAGACAGACTTCTAAGTTCGTCGGGGAGGGAGAGGATCTCATAGCGCTGCATGAGCCCCAGCGTAAGAATCGTTATGTAAAGATTCAGACCCGCAGTCAGGCTGGATCCAAGAGCCAAGACCACGTTCGAGATGTCCATGCGGCCATGGTAGCATTTTTTTCGAAGGTCAACTGCGGACAGGGATCTGGCGTGTCAAAGCAGGATCGGAGGGCGGGATGAGGACTGCTTGGCAACCAGCAGTGGAGGAGGAGCTCCCGCCCTCCGTAGCCGTCTGGGGGAGTCAAACGGCTATTCGGCTACAGCAAAATGACGATTATTGTCGAGAGATGCCTGGTAGACTTTCTTGCCGTATCCGTTTTCCGGAGACTGGCCATATTCCAGCAAACGATCAACCGTCCCTGGTCCACGGTTCCAGGCATAGAGCACCATCGCCAGGTTTCCTTTGTATTTTTTCAGCAACTCATGAAAATGCTTGAACGAGTATGCCAGGTTAGTTTCGGGATCAAGGAGTTGTTCCGCTGAGACATCGCCGTAGTCTCGCGCGGTTGAAACCCAGATCTGCGTTAATCCTCGCGCCTTACCCCCGTCCCCTATCGCCGCCGGGTTGCCTTTGGATTCGGCGTAGATAAGCGACAACATGATGTAAGTTAGAAATTCCGGGGTTCTCAGGAGTCGCCACTCAGCCGAGGCTTGCTTCAGATACTGTCGCGAATACTGATCAACCAGAGTGACAATCAATGGATCCATTGAGAACTCAATCGCCAGACTATTGATGTATCGAAGTCGATCGTTTTCTTCCTTTAGATCGTGATTTCTCTTAGCCAGTTCTGATACTTCAACTTTCAATCGATCAGATTGGCGGTATAAAGGATAGCCTGCAGAGCCGAATCCAATCACGAAGGCCAGCACTCCTACAAGCTTTCTTGAGCAAAGGTCCCTCAGATTCACGGCCTTTTCTCCTTTCTGCATGATTCGCGGGTACTTCTGCGCGAAGATCTATTTCCACATGAACTGCACCCCATATACGAACGACCATATGAGGCTGTGTAACCGAAAGACTGAGCGTTTAGCTGAAGGAAGCTATGTTTGATTATATGTTTTGTGAAGCGGCAGGTTCAAATTTCAGGCAAGAAAAAACGTCTGTGTGGATCGATGCGCATGTTAATTGGGCTGAAGGTTATACCGGAAAGACCTAAAAATCAGGCTTTAAGTCAATCTGTAGATTAGCTGGTGGTGAATGAAAAGTGGGAATCGGGCAAGGCGATGCGCCGCATTCACCAAGTGGGCGCAAATACCGCCACGGTCACCCTTGATCCCGTTTTCTTACATCTTCTGTCTCAACTGGGCAGCAGGGCAAAGACGCGATCCATCGCCTCCGCCGTTTTCTTAACTGCGGCTTCGTCCTCCATCTGGTTCAATTCCCGGTCGAAGGGCTCGCAAGTCACCGGGCCGTTGTAGCCGATTGAGGCAAGCGCCGTCATGAAGCCCTTAAGATCGATGACGCCCGTACTGCACGGGAGCGCCCTTCTGGTATCGGGCAGCTGCTCAACCGGGATGCCGGGGAGCGCATCGTTGACGTGGACCTCAACGATCCGCTTTCCTTCCAGCCGTTGTATGTCGGCTACCGAGCCGCCGGAGGTGAACCAGTGATAGGAATCGAGCAGGATTCCGACATTGTCGAGGCCAATGGCCTCGTTGAGCTCGAGCAGTTCCTCCAAGGTGTGAATGAAGTGAAAGCGACTCGCGTCTCGCGAAGGTTTCGGGCCAACGAACTCCAGGCCGAGCGATATCCCCTCGTTATTAAGAATATTCGCCACCTCGGTCAAGCGACGGCGGTGCTGCTCGAAATTTTGCCGATAAGTCAACTGGTTGTCACCGGGCACTATCCACGTACAAACCCGGCGAGCACCGACTTCCGTCAGCACTTTTGTGCGCGCCGGCAAAGCGATGATTGTCTTCTTGAACTCTTCCTCGGTGGTTCGGAACTGGACGGAAAGGCCGCTCACACCCCACCTGATATTGTGCTCACGCATCCGGGCAAGCAAGTTTTGCCGTTGGTCGACGGGCATCTTTTCAATGTCATCGGCGTGGACGTTGACTCCGCCAAATCCGAATTGAATGGCATAGTCGAGAGCCTGAAGCTGGTTGGCTTTCACTCCGATATGCCCAGTGCCGAGATTCTTGAACATCTTCAGGTCGCTCTTGGTGGTCGGCGCCACCGGGCTCCCTTGCGTATTCAACCTCAACGCGCAGAAGGCGCCCAAGGCAGTCTGCAAGAAGTTCCGCCTGCTTTCCAATCCCTCACCATCGATGGTCATACTCGTTTCCTCCATAGCGCCGGCGGCTTGATTGTACTCAAAAGTCATCAGGACTAACACCTTATTCAAAGGCATCCACGACACGACAGGGCAGCGCACGTCTGCCGCAAAAAAAGCTTTACGGGGCTGGAGTCTGAGGATAATATCTGCGCGCCAAGCCGGAAGCCTTGATAGTTTAAGTGTTCCGCTGGCAGAGGCTTAGCCGTGAAAAAACCAGTTTCGCTCTTGTTTTTCTTTTTACTCACCGGCGGTTTCCTGTTCGGACAATCCGAGGCCGACAAGAAGGGGAAGATCACCTGGGGGTTTGATGAACGGATCCGATGGAAAGCCGGCGATAACTTCGTCGACGTCGATGAATCGGTAGATGACTCCTGGGGATTGGCACGAATCCGGACCCGGGGCTGGCTTGGCCTGCCTATATCAGAAAGCGCGAAGTTCCACCTGCGCATGACGAACGAATTCAGAAAGTATTTTTATCCGGAAGGAGAAAAGTACGATTTTCGCGTTAATGAATTCGTTTTCGACAACGCCTATCTTGAGCTGAATCCCCGGAAAGACCTGACCCTAAGAATCGGCCGCCAGGACATGTTCATAGGAGAAGGCCTGGTGATCATGGACGGCTCCCCCTTGGACGGATCCCGAACGTATTACTTCAATGCAGTGCGAGCCACCTGGAGGGGAGCAAAGACAACCGTCGACGGGTTCGCCATCTCAAACACCGCCAGGGATCGCTATCTGCCTGTCCTTAATCGAAACCTGACCCAGAACACGGTGGAACGAGACGAGCAAGGCGCCGGCATTTACGTGACTCGTCAGCTCACGAACTCGCTCAAAGGGGAGTTCTACGACGTTTTCAAGCGAGAAGAAGCGGCCGGTGCCCTCCCCCTAAGCCGATTGAACACAACCGGATTGCGACTGACAGGGAGTTTTAAAGGCGGGATCCAGCACGCGGCCGAATTCGCGGTGCAACTGGGCGACTATGGCGCTAACAGCCGTAGGGGATATGGCGGCTATGTGGACTTCAGGAAATCACTCCCCTCTCTGCCCAGACTGACGTTACAGCTGAATTACACTCATCTTTCCGGCGATGATCCGGACACCGCTGATTGCGAAGGTTGGAATCCCATATTCAGCCGCTGGCCCAAGTGGAGCGAACTGTACATCTATACCCAGGTCCAGGAGGGCAGGGGACCTGCCTATTGGACGAACATCGGGATGCTGTCACCCGGCTTGAACTGGAAGTTTTCGGACCGGGTGAATCTTGACCTGGTTTACAGGCTGATGTTTGCCCCCGAAGCTCGAATTGTGGCTGGTCAGAAACTGGGACACAGGCGTGGCAACCTGATGATCGCCAAGCTGAATTTTCGGGTGAACAGACATTTCGTCGGTCATCTGCTGGCCGAGACCCTTGATCCAGGCGATTTCTACCCCGACTCGCGCAGCTTTGCGCATTTCTTGCGGTCGGAGTTCATGTTCCAGTTCTAACTAAATCTTCTTGACTAAGTAACCTATCTGTGAGATCCGTGTCGTCCGTGCTATCCGCGGGCCTCTCCTCCCACGGATGACACGGATAACACGGATCACACGGATAAATGCTCGGATACTCTCTTAGACTTCCAGGAGCTACTCATCTCTTGAATCGACCGTCGAAACCGGTTCAAAGACGGTTTTGAATACGACCTCGGAGCTGGTCTTCTCGAGGTACAGCGTTTGACGGCGGCCCGGTGGCGTATCGGGGGATTCAGCATGCGTTAAAGTGAAGTCGCCGGGAACTTCGAAGGTGACGCTCATGACCAGATCGGGATAGCGCACCTGAAGGGAGGCGCGGTCAGTGAAGTTGGCAGTCCGGGTATCGGACCAATAACGGAACGATTGGGTCTCGAACCTCTTGCCAAACTCCGGGTCTTCACGAAAGCCTTGGTCGTCTCGAAGCTCTACCTGCCCCTGCAGATGCAGGACCAACCCGATTCGTCTTTTCCGATCAGTTTTCACGCTGACTGTGTCGAGGAGTCGGGAATCCTTGATCTCCAACCGCCGGGAAGTCGAGATACCCGGCTGATACTCGGGCTGGGCGGCTGCCACGCGACCGGAGTCCGCGTCAAACTCCAAGAGCTCGCCCCGTTTCCAGCTCTTCTGGCCCAAGCCGTCTACCAGGGGGACATTATGAGCGAGGCCGGTCTTGAAGTAGCCGGCGTGCAGGGGTGAGCCATACCCGACTGTACCGGGGTCGTGGGTGATGTCCGTCATTTCATAAAAAGCTTCGAAGTTGAGAGCCTCCGCCTGGGAGTGAGAGAGGCCCAACTGGCCGTAGTGGAAGTAAACCTGCCAAGGTCCCTTTTTCAGAACCGCCATTCGGCTGGCTTCCAGATTGATGCTCGTGACAGGGGGCAGCGGAGGAGCCTCGATGTTCGCGCCCGGAGGATCCACAAGAGTATTCCAGTCCCGGATCTTCGAAGCCTCGGCAAGGCCTGTAAGCGTTGGAAAAATCCGGTAAACCGAGGCCATAAGCCTGAGATTCGGCGCGTACAGCGGCACTCCCGTGGTGTCTGCCGGGCTGGGCAGGCGTCCGGTCGGGAAGCGGAGGTTCAGCGGCGATAGCATCAAATTCTGAAGAATCGCCATCTCCCGCGAAACTTCATTCATCCTTCCGCTCAAGGCGGCGTAAGTAAAGAAAGGCGCCAGGGCCTGGACCACATAGGTGTTATATGTGAGCGACTGCTCGTACCAGAAGAAATCAGGAGTGACCCCTTCGGCCAGCTGTTTCCTGATTCCGAAAGGTCCGTCCAGAGCTCGCTTCCAAAGATCCTCGTCGTTGAAGTAGATGGCAATGTGCCCGACGGCGGATCGATGCCAGCAAGCGATATTATGGACTTGGTGCTGACCTTTCTCCAGCAATACCGCGGTCGGCCGGAACAGCCTTTCGTACCATTGCTGCTTGCGTTTTGGCGTAACGTAATCATCGAGAAGGCGGGCCGCGTCAACCAGGCGAATAATAACAACGGCTTCATCGAGGCTCTGGTACATCAGGCGGGAAAGCCCCTTGTCCTCCTCGAGCGGCCATCGGGTGTAGTTGTTCGCGTAGAAGTCGATCTGTGACGCGACCCATTCGGCATATTTCCTGTTTTGCGTTAAACGGTAAAGCATGGCGGCCTGCTGTATGTTACCGATATGCCGGAATCGGAATAGATAGACCCAGGCGCCGTGCAGCTTTGGCGTCAATTTCACAGGCTCGCCTCGACGTGTTCGAAGCGGCCGTTTGCCCGGCTCATCAGGTGTCCATTCCAAGAAAGACCCGTCCTCCGGGCTCACGAAGTCGTGATACCAGCCCGCCACCCATTCGACCCGATCGTGTCGCTTCCTGATCCACTCGTCGACCTCCCGGGTCCGGTCCTTCATCCATTCGGCCCATTCCCGATCAGAACGAACGAGGCGTCGCGCCGTTTCCCAGTCCTCAACCGGTCGTCTCAGGGGTGATCCGTCCGTGTAGATTTTGAGCTGGGACATGTACTCTTCCGGCCTGTTTTCGGCACCGCCGGCCAGAGCACCAACCAAAACCGCGACCAGTAGATAGTGCATATGAGACACGTTTAATCTCCTTGGCTGACTTGGCCGGACTGACAGCGAGTGCGTAATTCATAACCGGCTACCCGGCCGGACGAAACGGCTGGAAGACGGTGCGGCTGGTCGCCTGAACCTGTCGGGCTTCTTCCAACGCCTGCTGGTAAAGCACCTCCTGGCTCCTTATGGCTTTCTTTCCCGGCGGCGGGGCTATTCGCTCATAATGCCCGTCAGGAAGCAGCCGTCTCGCCTTCACATTGTCTTTAAAGCAGACGTCAAGAATATTGATAACACGTTTCTGACAAGTAAGATCATCAATAGGGACCAACAGTTCGACGCGACGGTCGAGGTTTCGCGGCATCCAGTCGGCAGAAGAAATGAAGACTTTCGGCTCTCCTCCCTGGTGAAAGTAGTAGATCCGGCTGTGCTCGAGAAAACGGTCAACGATGCTGACGACCGTAATGTTTTCGCTCAGACCCTTAATTCCGGGCCGGAGGCAGCAGATCCCTCTGACGTTTAAAAGGATCTTCACACCTGCCTGGGACGCCTCATATAACGCTTGGATGATCCGCGTGTCGACCAGTGAGTTCATCTTGGCCATAATCAGCGCCTTTTGACCTTGACGCTTCCGCTCGGTTTCACTGGCGATCAACTCCAGGAACCGCCTTCGAAGCCCTGTCGGAGCGGCCTCGAGCTTCACCAGCCCCTGTGGCTGTGAATAACCCGTGATCGCATTGATCAGGCTGGAGGCATCGTTGGCCAGGTCGGGATCCACCGAAAAGAAACTGGCGTCCGTGTAAAGCCGGGCCGTTATCTCGTTGTAATTGCCGGTGCCGAAGTGCAGGTAACGCGTCACCCCTTGGGCCTCCCGGCGAACGACGATACAGAGCTTGGCGTGCGTTTTCAGGCCCTTGACTCCGTATATGACCTGTACGCCGGCATGTTCCAGCTCCCTTGCCCATTCGATATTCCTGGCCTCGTCAAACCGCGCTTTCAGCTCGACAATCGCGGTGACATACTTCCCGTTCTCCGCTGCCTGCCGAAGCGCTTCAATGATGGGGCTGTCCGGGCTGGTCCGATAGAGAATTTGCTTGATGGCGAGTACATCCGGGTCTGCCGCGGCCTCCTGGACCAGGCGGATGGCAGGCTCGAAGCTGTCAAACGGGTGATACAAGAAAATGCTGCGGTTGGAAAGTTCGTTGAAGATGCTGTTTCTTCTGTCGATATCCGGGGAATGGACCGGGGGCCAGGGTTCATAACGCAGTCCCGGGAACTCTTCCAGCGATGCCAGCTTTCGAAAACCCGACAGATCCAGCGGTCCCGGAATGAAAAAACAGTCGCGTGCGGCCTCGGTAACATTGAGCGCCTTTGTAAGGAATTTGAGCAGTGTTTTCGAAGCGCCCTTCTCGATCTCCAGCCGAACGCATGAACTTTCCTTGCGCGCGTCCAGAACCTCTTTCATCTCTGCCAGCAGATCGCCGGCCATGTCTTCCCGCACGCTCAGGTCGGCGTTACGGGTGATGCGAAAAACAGCGTTCTCGGTAACAGTCCATCCCGGGAAGAACCGTTCAATGAACATCGCCACGAGGTCTTCAAGCAGGAGATAAGCGAATCCTGGCTCCTCTGACAGGCGGATGAAGCGGTCGGGACGGGCGCCCAGCGGAATGATGGCGAAACGGCGGGAGGCAGACTGGGGCTCTTTCAGGCGCACTGCGATATTCAACCCGAGATTCCGGAGAAGAGGAAATCTCTGGCGGGCGTCAACAGCCATTGGAGTGATGACAGGAAAAATCTCGCGTTCAAAATGACTTTCGATTCGTTGTCGTTGGTCCTCGGACAAGTCGGCAGGCCGGAGCCGGCGGATTCCACAAGCTGCCAGTCCCGGTTCCAGTTCCTGCTCCAGGCAGGAGTACTGCGCTGCCGTCATTTCGTGCACTCTCTGACTGATAGCGGCAAGCTGTTCCGAGGGCGTAAGACCCGCCTGGTCGTGAACGGTAACGCCCTGTTTTTCCAAGATCTGCAGGCCTCCGACTCGCACCATGAAAAACTCATCAAGATTGGACCCGGTGATGGCGAGGAAGTTCAGCCGCTCCAGGAGAGGGACGGTTTTGTCCAGGGCCTCATCGAGCACTCTCTGGTTGAATTCGAGCCAGCTGAGCTCGCGATTGAAGAATGCAGGTTCTTTTCTTGACATGATCGAAAGTGCGCGGCGACTCAGGTAGCCTGGCGCAGAATGACACTCATCCCATAAACCTGTTCGAACATCGATGCTTTCTGTTGAAGGGCGTAGCGTTCCAGCATCAGGTTTCCCTCGTCGCCGACGGTAATAACGAACTGCCCCGGTTCTACAGTGAACTCGACGTTGCGAATCCGCTGCACGTGTCCGCTGTCCAAAGCATCCGCGAGTCTCAGGATGGAAGCCATCTTCGAGACCGCGACCCGGCTATGGCGATCCAGGTTCGCATATCCCTCATGAGTCGACCTGGGGAGAGCTCGCCGATGATATCGGGCAACCATCCCCACCAACTCCAGGTCTCGCGCGCCCAGGCCGAACATATCGCTGTTAAGGATGAGGTACATGGAGTGCTTATGATGACTGCGATTGCTGATAAACAAACCGATATCGTGCAGCAGGGCGGCAACGATCAGTATGGTTTCGAAACGCGGAGCGAGTCGATGCTCGCGACGCAACGCTGCAAACATCTTCCGGCACAGCTCGGCCACGTGAAGAGCGTGAGGTTCATCAAAGCTGTATTTTCGGCCAATCTGAAGAGCTGAATGGACAATCTGCTCATGGAATTCTTCCGTCCACGCTTCCCGAATCGCCATCTCCCACATAAGACCGTCACGCAGAGTGCCGCTGCCGACGAAGATC
>DAOTAI010000115.1:0-12330 GCA_035593865.1 Acidobacteriota bacterium | reverse complement strand
CAGTTCTTTACCGCGACCTCTTGGGGACGTCTGCGTAAGGACTGTCCCCAAGAGGTACCTGAGAGGTCCCGCAAAAAGACTGTCCCTAAGAGGTACCTAACAGCATAAAGGGACTGTCCCTAAGACGGCGCGACTGTCCCTAAGACGGCGCGGCGGACAGTCCCTTGCTCCAGACGGGTAACAGAGCCTAGAGCGCAGCGTTTTTTCAGGAGCGCCCGGCCCTTGCTCCGGGCCTATCCTTTCGCTTTCACCCACTTCTCTTCGAGCGCTGCATACCTCTCTAGGGCGGGTCTGGCTACGCGGTTCGGGCCGGGTCGCTCCGCTGGTCCCGCAAAAAGACTGTCCCTAAGAGGTACCTAACAGCGTAAAGGGACTGTCCCTAAGACGGCGCGGCGGACAGTCCTTTACCTCGACCTCTTAGGGACAGTCCTTTTGGTGGGCGATGCAGCGGTCAACCCGATTTACCACCAGCGCCGGGAGTCTGCGCTTTCAAACCTGGTGAAGACGTTGACCTTCTCCTCGCGGATAACGACGCGCATGATGAGCGCCAGGACAACCCCGGCAAAGAATCCCCCGATATGCGCAGCGTAAGCGATGCCTCCAGTCTGGCTGGTATAAACGATAGAGCCGAGGCCGTTTATGAATTGAAAGACGATCCAGATCCCGATAGCGGCAATGGCAGGTATCGACACGATCATATAAAACACCACGGCGTGCACCCGATTTCGCGGGAACAGCACCAGATAAGCACCAAGTACGCCGGAGATCGCGCCGGAGGCGCCCAGGCTTGGCACGGTGGATCCCGGATCCACCGCGACATGGGCCAGAGAGCCAACTAGTCCAGATATCAAGTAAAACAGCAGAAACGGGAAGGCGCCAAAGCGATGCTCGACGTTATCCCCGAAAATCCAGAGATAGATCATGTTGCCGAGTATGTGCATGACGCCGCCGTGCATGAACATAGCGAAGAGCAATGTAAGGTAGATGGGAGTAGGACCCGGAAAGTGCCTGATTTCAGCGACGCCCCGGCTTGTAACGATCTGCTCAACCCCAACCAGGTCCTGGCCCGTGGCTATCTCCCGGGGAATAACAGCCCACGCCGTGCTCACCGCCGGATTGGCAAGCTGGATCAGGAATATCAGGACATTGGCGGCAACGAGCAAAATCGTGATGTAAGCCGGACCGGACAGACTCCGATCATCATCCCCGATTGGGAAAAGCATTGGACCTCCAGTGTTTCGCTACTTCTTTTTTCCAATTTAGCTTTTAGCTTTCACGAAGGGTAGAGCGAACCGCTGCGAGCCAGCGGCATTGCCAAAATGGGACTCTGCTTGCTACGCTTCCAAGGGGGTCATTATGCTGATCGTACAAGTCCATATTCGTGTAAAGCCGGAGTCAATCGAGGCATCTCGGGCAGCAACGATCGAGAATGCCTCACAAAGCGTCCAGGAGCCAGGAATCGCCAGGTTCGACTTCTTGCAGCAAGCCGATGATCCGACGCGCTTTGTGCTCGTAGAGGTGTACCGTGATGCAGAAGCACCGGCGCGTCACAAGGAGACAGCACACTACGCAAAGTGGCGAGACACGGTGGAGGGGATGATGGCCGAACCTCGGACCAGCGTGAAGTATCTCAACGTCTTCCCGGAAGACTCGGGATGGTAGCAAACATCGCGTGTGACGAACGGCCGATAAAACACTAAGACGACCAAGGACGATGCGGGGCGATCCTTGATCTTGGCCCGTCGTCTTGGTCGTCTTTTCCGATCCCGTGGGTCTTTGGTTAGCTGTGCCCCCACGGCCTTCGGTATTCGTAATCCAGGTATTTGTTCGCCTCCGGAAGGTTGGTGATCTTCTCCGTTTCCGCATCCCAGGTGAGGCGGCTCTTGGTGGCCAGGGCGATATTCGCGAGCAGGGCGAAAGTCGTGGATCGATGTCCTTCTTCAAGGTCGCACCACACCTTTTCCCTGGACTTCACGCAGTCCAGGAAGTTGCGGATCAAACGCGCCGTTATGTTTTCACGGCTTTCGAGAGTCTTTTTCTGATCCTCAATGCTGGACTCGCCTTCCTGGAACTGTCCCGGCCTAGTCGGGAGCACGTGGTAACTCCGATCATTCACGTAGAGGTTCCCTTTAGCCCCTCGCAGCTCGACTTCTCCTTCAGGTAGAGTGCTTCCGCCGGCAGCCTCATAAACTCCAAAAACCACCAGTGCCCCCGACGGCAATTCGAAAGTGACTTCAAGTGTATCGGGTATGGTGCGATCATCAGTCAGCAGATATTTGCCACCGTAAGCAGTGACTGAAACAGGGGCTCGTTCGTTTATCAACCAGCGAATTGCATCCAGGTAATGCACTCCCCAATTGGCCATCTGGGAGGAGTAGTCTTGCCACCAACGGAACTTGTACGGGGCAATGTTGCGCTGGTATGGTCGGTAGGCACGCGGGCCGAGCCAAAGATCCCAATCCAGTCCCGGAGGCGGGTCTTCCGGCTGCGCCTGGCCGATTCCGTTCGGGTACATACGACTCGTATATAGCGCCCTGGCTACTGTTACTTTCCCGATTGTCCCGGCACTGACCAGTTCGCGGGCTTCCTTATATATGGTCGAGCCTCTCCGATTCAGTCCGACCTGGACCACCCGGCCGGTCCGCTTGGCCGCTTCGACCATCCGTCGTCCTTCAGCGATCGTTACGGTCAGCGGCTTCTCGACGTAAACGTCTTTACCCGCTTCACAGGCGAGGATAGTTTGAATCGCGTGCCAGTGGTCTGGAGTGGCGATGCAAACGGCGTCAATATCCTTCCGCTCAAGTAGTTTTCTGAAGTCTTTGTGCCGGAAAGGCTCCCTCGCGAACTTCTCGCCCATCATCGGAGATTTGTTGCCCACCTCCTTAATAATGTCCGGATGAACCTTGCTCCGGTCCCTTGACAGATACGGCTCGTACACATCACACAATGCGGCAATCTCGACATCCGGCTCGGCCATGAAGTAGCCGAGCAGCTCGGAGCCCCGGTTTCCAACTCCGATAAAACCCATTCTGATCCGGTTGTTCGCACCTAAGACCCGTCCGCTCGCCGGTCCTATGGTTGCCTGACTGATCAGCCCGGCAGCAGTAGCGGCACGTGCGGAGCTCCCAAGAAACGATCGTCGCGTCATGGATTTGTGACTGTCTGACATGTGAAGCCTCCTCGAGGGCATGGTATCACTGGCAAAAGACGGCGCAAAGCAAGAACTGTCTTCCCATCCGCCTAATCCGTGTGATCCGTATTATCCGCGGGAATAGCAATTCTAACGAACAGCGCGGATCGCAGCGATCACGCGGATCCCGCTTGCCAGCAAAGACCGATTGGGGTAGGCTTTCTTCCCGTTGTGCAGGTTCATCGTTCAGATCCCGCAACGGTACTGCTTCGCGCTGCACTTCACGCGCTGGGACTTGCTTATCTCGCCTTCTTTTTGTCTACAGCGGAAGTTCGATCTGAAATGGGGCCTGCTTGGCGTTTCTGGACCTCTGCTCACGGTCTGGGCGAATCATACGTGAGGAACTTGCACCAGGATGCGGAGGGGCGAGTCTGGTTTTCTCTCGGCTCTGTCGGGCTGTTTTCGATGCTCGATGGCTATACGGTCCAGACGTTTCCTTACTCATTGACGGGCAGACAGATTCTGGGGAGCGCAGCCGGACAGGCTTGGGCACTGGACCAGAACTCGCTGCTGCACTTCGAGAACAACCAATGGAAGAGTTACTCGCTCGACAAACTGCCTGGCTTTCCCTCGGGTGGTCCCGTGCGGGGGTTGTGCCCGCTTGGTTTGGATGAAGTGGTCCTCATGTTCGACGATCGCCTCCTGCTTTTCAATCGTAAGACGGGCAAGTGCGAGACACTGGTTGAGGCCGGAGAAACCGGAGTAGGCGAATACCGGGAAATTCTGCCTCGGCTCGACGGCAACGGCTTCTGGATCGGTGCGCGCCGGGGAATAGTGGCTGCAACCCGGATCGGCGAAGGGCGAACGGGCATTCGATTACGTTCCTGGCCATCGCCAGCCGGCCTCGGTTCGTTCTCGCGGATGCACGAAGGCGACGGGGAATTGTTTGTCACTGGGCAGGAGAGGGGACAAAACGTCATCGCCAGAGTTGTGAACGGAAGCTGGGAAATCGTCTTTTCGAGTCCCGTCACCAACCTCGAAGGATGGAGAGGACCCGGGCAGGTAATCTGGATTCGTCAAAATGACGAGCTGTTCACGCTGGCAAACAACGGATTGCGACCAGTGAAGAGGTCTGAAGTACTGTCTGGTAACATCCTGAGTATCTTCTCCGGGCGCAAAGGAGAGTTCTGGGTGGGAACTTCTCAGGGAGCCGCCCATTGTTTGAGCAACATCTGGTTGACACCGCCGGAACTCTCCGAATTAGACACAATTCCCTACTCTGTATGCCAGGATAGACGGGGAAGAATATGGGCGGCCTACCGCGACACCCTTGCCGTCCTGGAGAATGAAAGGTGGCGAAGGATTTCTCTTCCTCTAAATCTTTCGATTCGATCCACGGGCACCGAATCAATTGTCCCCCTTTCCGATGATCATCTCATAATTTGCGCGGACGCCAGAGGTATCTCTCCATCACCAACGCTCCTGCGTTTTAACCCCGAATCTGAAAGGTTTTACCCGGTGCCTCATCCCGAGGGCTTGCCCGTACGAATGTTCTTTCCTCGCGCAGATGGGACCCTTCTCGTCCACTGCGGCGGGACTTCTTCCTATCGGGTAGATGTGTTTGACGGCACGACCTTTCGTCCCTACGTACACCTTGGAGAGGATAGGATCGGAGACTTTCGAACGCTCTATGAAGCCGACAACGCTGATCTCTGGATAGGAGGTCTGCAAGGCATCTTGCGGTACCGCAGGGGTAAAACCGAGGTGTTTGGGGCCAAAGAGCTGGGTGAAAAGAACGGAGTCTTCACTTTGAACCAGGGCCGGCCGGGCAGGATTTGGATCGGAGCACGTGACGAGTTACTTGAGTATGACGGTCAATCCTGGCGACCCCTCCTTCAAAATGTAGACCGTGTCCGCACTATTTTTCCCAGCCCCGGAGGAGACGTTTGGGTTGCATCCGGAACGGGCTTGCATCGGCTCCGTAACGGTCAGTGGATCACCTACACCGCTGAAGACGGCCTCCCCTCTTCGATGGCATGGGAGGTATTCGAGGATCAGGACGGGCGCATCTGGTGCGGAACAACTCTCGGGCTTGCGGTTCACCAACCGGAGGCAGACAGGGACGCGCCCGAGACCTTTATCCCCCTTGACCGGAACCTGCGTGAAACCCCGCCCGGCGGATCCGTCCGGTTGAGATTCACGGGAAGCGACCGCTGGAAACAGACACATGATGAGCGGTTGCTCTTCTCCTTCCGTCTTGACAAGGGAAGTTGGACGGATTTCGGCGTAAACGCCTTCGCGGCTTTCAACGAACTGGAGTCGGGGGAACACTTGTTTGAAGTGCGAACGATGGACCGAAACGGGAATATCGATCCTACTCCGGCCGCTTTTGCATTCACGGTCCTTTCGCCCTGGTACTTCCAGAAGGGGTTTCTGACGATACTCACCCTCAGCGCCGTGGCGATTTTCGTCCTCGTGCGACGTATCGTCGGAGACTTCAAGGACCGCGGTCGTATGATCGCCGAGCTGACCAGCGCGAACAGGCAAGTGGAGGATCGAACCGCGCAACTGGCGTCCGCCAATGACAATATCCGCAGGGAACTTGAGGAACGCCAGAAAGCCGAGCGAAACGCAAGAGAAAGCGAAGCGAAAATCCGTGAACTTTATGATCAATTGGCCTATGCGGTGGCCGAATTGACACAAGGAATTGGCGAAGTGGCGACAATGGCCACTGACCTGGCCGAAGGGTCCCGGCAAATCAGCAATGCCAGCCAGGCGTTGGCTTCGGGATCGGCCGAGCAGGCAGGTGCGGTACAGGAAATATCATCGGCTCTTAAGATGGTTGCGGCAGGAACGTTGGAGACCCGCAACCATGCGGAAAAACTCGGCAAGCTCGCCGATACGGCTCAGCGCACGACCAGCGTGGGTGTAAGCCGAATGGCCGAGCTCAGCACCGCGGTGGAAAGAATCAAGAGTTCCTCTGATCAGACGGGACATGTCATCAAGGCAATTCGTGAAATCGCGTTTCAAACCAATCTGCTTTCTCTAAATGCGGCGGTGGAAGCAGCCCGAGCTGGAGAGGCTGGCCGGGGCTTCGCGGTGGTGGCTGAAGAGGTCCGGAATCTCGCCATCAGAAGTGCCCAGGCGGCCAAGGAAAGCGAGGAACTTATCGAGGAGGCTCAGCGCCATGCCGAGCACGGAGTGCAGCTGAATCTCCAAGTGGCGGAGGGTCTACACGCGATCGAACAACAGGTGAAAACAGTCACTGAGGTTTTGAAAACCGTCAAGGAGACGCTGGAGGACCAAAGCACTCAACTGGATGAAATCGCCCGCGGCATGGACCAGATCAACAAGGTTACGCAGTCTGCCGCGGGATCGGCAGAGGAATCAGCGGGAGCCGCCGCTGAAATCGCCCAGCATGCGGCCCATCTTGAAAACGTAGCTAATAAGCTCTCCTCCGCTGTCGCCGATCTGAACCGACTGCCCGGCAGTAGCCAGCGAAGCCTTGGCGGCGCCTTGATTGACCGCTGAAGAGCCTCAGGCGGCGCGGGATCAGGTCAGCAACGACAACATGAAAAACCGCAATATATTTCGGCTTTCGAGTCGTTGCTGACCCTGGTATCTCCTATCGTTTCTCCAGATCCAGCAGGAACCGTTTACGCCAGATCCCACCTGCATATCCGCACAGGCTGCCGTCGGAGGCGATTACCCGGTGGCAGGGAATAATGATCGCCACCCGATTGTCACCGTTGGCTCGGGCCACCGCCCTGACAGCGCCCGAGCAACCAACGCGCCTCGCCTGTTCCGCGTAGGTCGACACTTGGCCGTAGGGAATCTGTCTCAGACCTTCCCAGACGCGCTGTTGAAACTCCGTTCCCGGTGTAAAAAGGGGAACAGAGAATTCTCTCAGCTTCCCTTCGAAGTAGCTGTTCAGTTGCTTCTCTACTTCAGCTATGACCGGGCTTTCGCCTGGAGTCATCAGGCACTGGAGGCGTTGTTGTAGACGTCGAACCTGGGTCTCGAGCATCCGCCGGTCACAGAACTCGAGCAGGCAGAGAGATTCGTCCATGGCTCCGGCAAGCATTGGACCAAGAGGGGTGAGGATTCGGTTCACGACTACATGGCTACGAAAACGCGACCGTCCGGGTGTGACGCCAAACAGCTTCTGAAACGCCTCCCGAAAGCCGCTGAAGGATTCAAAACCATATTCGTAGGCACTATCGGTCAAATCTCCGCCGCTGCGGATACGCCCGAGAGCCATACCCAATCTGCGCGCTCGTTGATACGCGTGGAAAGTCATCGAGTGATGGGTCTGGAACCAGCGACGAACCCGCAACGGATTTAGCCCGATTTGCCGGAGATCGGCGTCAGTCCAGCGGCGCGTTGGGTCTTCATCGACACGGTCAAGAAGATCCTTCAGCCACTCGGGCTCCGCGCCGGCGGGATCTAGCGGATGGCATCGTTTGCAAGGCCTGTAACCGGCAAACAAGGCATCTCGCGCCGTGGGAAAATATTCTAGATGTTCACTTTTCGGCTTCCGTGCCGGGCAACTGGGGCGGCAGAAGATCCCGGTAGTTCGGACAGCCGTATAGAAGACACCGTCAAATTGACTGTCGCGCGACCGGAAAGCCCGGTCCATGACATCGACCGGAGGTAAAGTTCGTAAACTCATGACGCCAGTATCATCCAATAGGTGAAGCGTTTTCTACCGATAAACGATCAGGGAATTTTTTCGACGAGCTAACAGTTTGTCTGCTCCGACATTCTGGCTTAAACTCCCAAGCGTATGCAAAAACGAACAGCCTTCCCCACCGTTTTCTGGGTCGCCAATACAATCGAGGTGCTGGAGCGATTTGCGTATTACGGCATCTATTTCGGCTTCGGCATCTACATGGCGCAACTCGGCTATTCAAGAGCCCAATTGGGCGCGGTCCAAAGCATTTTCCTGCTGCTGTCGTATTTCATACCCGTCATTTCAGGGACCTTTGCCGATCGATATGGTTTCAAGAAGGTGCTGATCGTTGCTTATCTGGCCTATCTTCCGTCGATTCTCCTGCTGATATTTACTCGTTCTTTCTCGGGAATCGCTCTTACCATGCTCAGCATCGGACTGGCGGCCGGCATATTCAAGCCTCTCATAGCCGGGACGATTCGCGCCGTCACTGATGGAACCAACAAGACACTGGGCTTCGGAATCTTCTATGCGATGGTGAACGTCGGTGGATCGTTTGGCCCCATCGTGGCCGGCAAGCTGCGTGCCATTTCATGGAACTATGCATTTCTCGCCTCAGCGATCGCAATTGTGGTGATGCTGTTCGTGACTATCTTTTTCTACAAGGAACCGAAGCGGGAAATCGAAGGAGTGACACTCGGTCAGAAGATTCATGATGTCTGGCTGGCGCTGTCCGATGTTAAGTTCGCGATCTTTCTGATCCTGCTCGGGTTGGTTTTCTGGCTTCCATTCTGGGCCTTTTTCAATTTGTGCGCTCTTTACGTCGATACCAACATCGACACCCACGAACTCTACACGGGGATACGAAGTGTATTCGGAGAGAGCTTTGCAAACTTCTTCTCGCATGAAGTAGAGGGCGAGAGGCGGATTCTGGGCGAAACGATCTCCCATACCGGCTACATCATCATGATTTTCCAGATTTTTGTCTCCGCTCTCGTGACTCGGTTCAAGCCGATACCCGCGTTCCTGGGAGGCCTGTTCATCGCGGCGGCAGGCTTCGTTGTGCTGGGCTATGCCGCAGTCAGCTCCGCTTCGCTGGTCTTCCTCGGCATTTTCCTCTTTGCCGTGGGAGAAATGATCACGTCGCCCCGGATCCAGGAGTACATTACCTGGATCGCACCGAAGGAGAAGGCGGGCCTGTACATGGGCGCGAACTTCCTGGCCACAGGCATCGGTGGCTTTACGAGCGGCTTCATTTACACGTCACTTTACGGTTATTTCCAACGGCAGGAAAGCCCCGGGTACGTCTGGTATACCCTGGCTGCTCACCTGCTGGTCGGAATGGCCGCCTTGTGGATTTTCACAAAAATCGCCGGAGAGTTTCGAGAGCGCGAAGAGTGATGATTCGGCCATCCCCGCGGCAGACTCTCAGTTCAGCCCTCGTTTCTTGAGGAGCGGCTCAACAGAGGGTTCACGGCCGCGGAAGCTCTTGTACATCTCCATTGCGTCCATTGTCCCGCCCCGTTCCAGGATATTGGTGCGGAACGATTTGGCTGTAGCCGAATCAAACAGCCCCTTTTCCTTGAACGCCTCGAAAGCATCGCTGTCCAATACTTCGCTCCATATGTAGCTGTAGTAGCCGGCTGAGTAGCCGCCCGAGAAGATGTGCTGAAAGTAAGGACTTCGGTAGCGGACAATGATTTCAGGCATCATTTGAATCTTGGAGAGCGCGGCCTTTTCGAACACCCGCGCCTCGACTTCCCTGGGTTCGCTTAGAACGTGCCAATCCATATCGAGGAACGAAGCGGCCAGATACTCGACGGTGGCAAACCCTTGGTTGAACTTTTTCGCGTTATTAATTCTCGCGACCAGTTCGGAGGGAATCACTTCTCCTGTCTTGTAGTGCTTGGCATAGACCTTTAGGACTTCTGGCTCTAAAGCCCAGTTTTCCATGATCTGCGACGGCAGCTCGACAAAATCGCGCGGAACCCCGGCCAGACTCTGATACCGGATCTGCGACAGAAGGGAATGTAGCGCGTGTCCGAATTCGTGGAACAGGGTCTGCACTTCCTCGAGGCGCAATAGTGCCGGCTGCTGGCCGGCTGGTCGGGTAAAGTTGCAGACATTGACTACGATCGGTCGGATGTCCTTACCGTTCTTTATACGTTGGCCGCGATAGCGGCTCGACCAGGCACCTACTCGTTTTCCAGGCCGGGGATGGTAGTCAGCCAGGAAAACTCCGAGATGGCGACCATCGGCATCTTTGACTTCGAAAGTCTTCACTTCGGGGTGATATTTGGGAATATCCGTCCGCTCCTCAAAGGTCAGGCCGTAGAGCCTGTTGGCTACGTAGAATGCACCCTGGCGAACGTTGTCAAGCGTGAAGTATTCTCGTACCTGGTTTTCGTCGAGATCATACTTCGCCTTCTTGATCTTTTCCGCGTAGTAGTGCCAGTCCCACGGTTCAAGCTTGAAATCATGCCCTTCCGCCTCGATCATGGCCTGAATCTCAGCCGCCTCCTGCTTCGCGACCTTGAGGGCCGGGCCCCACAGCTGGTTCAGTAAGTCATACACTTGGTCTGGTGTCTTGGCCATCCGCTCTTCCAGCACGAAATGGGCATGAGTGAGGTACCCGAGCAGTTTCGCGCGCTCCGCCCTCAGGGCAGCGAGCCGGGAAACGATGGCTTTGTTGTCGTACTCGTTACCGTTGTCTCCGCGCATCATGTAGGCCGTTACCATACGGCACCGCAAATCCCGGTTCTCGGCATAGGATACGAAAGGCCAGATGCTGGGCGCGTGAAGCGTGTAAACCCATTTCCCTGGCAATCCTGCAGCCTTTGCCGCTTCCGCTCCGGCAGCGATTACGGGAGCCGGGAGTCCAGCAAGATCCTTTTCGTCCTCGATTACGAGCCGAAAACCGTTCGTTTCTTTCAGAAGATTCTGGCCGAATTTCAAGCTTAACAAAGCCATCTCTTCGTTAATGGCTCGCAGGCGCTTTTTCTGTTCGGGGGCGAGCTTCGCCCCGCCACGCACAAAGTCTTTATAAGTCTCCTCAAGAAGCTTGCGCTGATCGGATGAAAGCTGGAGCTCGGCGCGTTTTTTCCAAAGGCTCTCCACCTTGGAGAACAATTGCTCATTCAGGAGGATATCGTCATGAAGAGCGGTCAGTTCTGGCGAAATTGTCCTGGCAATTTCTTCGAGCTGATCGTTGGTTTCGGCAGATCGCAGATTGCTGAAGACTCCCTGAACTCTATCGAGGAATTCGCCACAAGCATCCAGCGCCTCGATAGTATTGGCGAAACTCGGAGGCTCCTGGTTTTTGATAATCGCTTCGACCTCCCGCCTCTGTTGCGCAATGCCCTCCCTTAAGGCGGGCAGAAAATGCTCGGTCTTGATTTTCTCAAACGGCGGCACTTGAAATGGAGTAGTCCATTCACTGAAGAAGGGGTTGTCCTGGGTCGATGAATCCTGGGCTTGAACCATACCAGAGGTTACGATGAATCCGAACACTAGCACCAGCCATAGCCACTTCATAGAAGCCTCCTTGAATCGGGCCCACATTCTACCCCAGGGAAAAGTATCAGCGCACGGGGCGTTCCTACGTCGGCCGCCTGAATATTCCTCGGTGCCACGTCCGTCTTGACTCGGTTGGATGCCCGCGTCATTCTCGTTTCATGAAAAACGAAAGCCGGTTCTTGACGATGTCCGTTGTGACAGTTTTGGCGGTTTCGGTGTGTCTGCTGTTTTGCTCGACTGCCGGGGGAAACGATCCCGAATTCGTTTCGATTTTCGATGGTAAGAGCTTAAAGGGATGGCACGTGAGTGCCCAAACCGGCCACAGTAGAGCCAGCAACAACACATCGGGCGGTAAATGGACTGTGAGCGACGGGGCCATTGTCGGCACTCAGGACGTGCCAGGCAATGGGGGAATAATCATCACCGATGAGCAATTCACCGACTTCGAAGTCGTCTTGGAGATGAACAACGACTTCGGCCCCGACAGCGGGCTTTTCCTGCGGAGCACCGAGGACGGCAAGGCATATCAGGCGATGATCGATTACCACGAGAAGGGTAACCTGATGGGCATTTACGGAGAGGGACTGGGCGGCCAGCCGCACGTTCGCAACTTTAGCTACCTCGATAAGGTTACGGAAATCGAAGTGCTGGAAAATGCGCCCGTTCCCTTCCCGGTTCTGGCAGAAGCCTGGCCATACTTTTGGCGGCACGGGCAGTGGAACGAGTTGCGGGCTCGAATCGTTGGTAACCCACCCACAATCCAGACTTGGATCAACGGGGTGAAGATCATGGAGTGGACCGAGACGATGAAGCGGCATCCCGACCAAGGCGGCATCGCGCTTCAGGTTCACGGCGGCGGCGATTGGACTCAACACTTTGTTCGATATCGGAATATCCGAGTCAAGCGCTTAAACAGCAACTAACAACGCACTGCTTGGGGACAGTGCTTTTGGGCCAAAAGGATCAAAGGGACTGTCCCTAACTAAGACGTCTTAAACTCCCCTCTGGAGAC
>DAOTAI010000641.1:0-1983 GCA_035593865.1 Acidobacteriota bacterium | reverse complement strand
AGGGTTTCGATACACCGCAAAAAACGCGGCACTCAACCGCCGTGCTCTCCCGGCCCGCTCACGCCTCCGAGCTTGACCGGCATGCTAGACTCTCCATTTCCCCTGTCGCTTGTCCGGACAGCGGCGTGCTTATTCTAGCGCTTATGCCCTGAAGGGGTAGCGTATCGTGCACAATACGCAACCCTCCCCAGGCTGTGAAACGGAATGTTTCGTTGTATCCCTGACTTGCCTACAACCTGGGATGGCTTGCCCGAATACATCCCTCCGACCCGATGCTTTCAGGGTTGGGGACTTACGTCCAGCTGACCACGATAATCCGTAGGTCCCGTCTCCGGCATGCTGCTTTCTGTTCAAAACCCGTGGCTACAGCACGCCGCCTCGCTCTTCCACGACCTTCAGGCTCCCTTCGAGGGTCGATTCGAGGTGAGTGATAATAGCAGCCTCCAGTTGTTTCAGATCACGCTGCTTGTAAGCCGCCACGATCTTCTCGTGTTCTTCCTGCGCCAGCCGGCAGGCTTCCAGGGCCCGTTGAGCCATGGCGCGCGTGACTTGCACGTGAGTGTGGAGAGAATCGTAAATGTCGACCAGTTTCTGGCTGCCGGACAGCTCCAGCATCCGACGGTGAAAGCGCGCATTCAGAGCCGAGAAAGACTGGTAGTCGAACTTACCGTTGTCTGCTTTTTTCAGGATCTTCTCGCCCTCCCGAACCAAGTTCTCCAGTTGTCGAATGTCCTGTTCGGTCGCTTTCTCTATGGCTTTTTGTGCGGCCCATAATTCAACCATACGGCGGGCGTCGAACAACTCCTCCACCTCCCTGGCCCCGAACTTGGTTACAAAAGTGCCTCGCCTCGGAACAATTTCCACAAGTCCTTCGAGCGCAAGCCGGTTGACGGCATCCTTGACGGGTGTTCGGCTCACCCCCAGTTGGTCCGCCAACCGGTAGATATCCAGCTTCTCTCCCGCCTGGAAGCGTCTGAGCAAGATTTGCTCTCTGATCAAGGTGTAAACCTTTTCACCAAGCTCATGGTGCTCAATGGACATGAGACCGGCTATCTGTTTTTCTCCCCGCCGACGGTTGGGCCGAGGTGTTTCAATCTCTCTAACTCTCATCGCGATAATCCGCCTTTACCGGATCATAATTTGGGTTAATGGTCATCGTTTGCGCCCCGACCGAGCTGAGCCAGGCGTGCAGTTTAGCGCGCAGGTCCGCCACCTTTTCCGGCATTTTGTCCGCAAGATCGCGCGTCTCGCCGGGATCTTCCCGGACGTTAAAGAGATTGACCTGGTTTTCCTTCTTCAACAGCGTCTCTTCGTACCACTCAATCAGCTTGAAATCGCCCTGACGAACAGCTCCGGCCGGCTTGAAACCAAGATGGTGATAATGCGGATAATGCCAGAAAATGGTGTCGCGCTCGAATCTGCTTTCCTGTTTCAGGAGCGGCACCAGGCTCTCACCATCTACATCTTGCAGTTTATGTTCCATCCCCGCAATGTCAAGAAAAGTGTTGAAAAGATCATTGGAGATCACGGGGACAGAGCACCGGCTCCCCGGCTTCACGACTCCGGGCCAGCGAATGGCCAACGGCACCTTTAATCCACCCTCGAAGAGCATTGCCTTCCCTCCGCGCAGCGGTGCCTGGCTTTGTTCCTGCAACAGGCCCCCGTTGTCGGAAAAGAAGATGACGACCGTGTTCTCCTTCAGCCCGAGTTCATCCAGCTTGTCGAGCAGTTGACCAATGCCGCGATCCATGCGCTCGATCATGGCCGCCATCACCGGATGGTTGACCGGATCATCGGAGCCCGTTTTCGCTTTGTACTTGGCAATCAGATCCGGCTGCTCCATGACCGGACGATGGACCACATTATGGGAAACATGCAGGAAAAAGGGTTTGTCCTTGTACTGCTCAAGGAATTTGAGGCTTTCCTCGGTAATCGCAATCGCGTTATGAGCGTCGGGAGGAACCGGATCGAGGTCCGGCTCGG
>DAOTAI010000640.1:0-1985 GCA_035593865.1 Acidobacteriota bacterium | reverse complement strand
GTGGGAAGCAGAGGCAGAACGAACGCCGTCGTGACCGGAAGAGTCGGCGCCCAAAAGGGAAAGATAGCTCTCGAGGGTAATTTCCGCTTGTCGTTCCCAGGTGTATTCCCGTTCGATCAGCCTGCGGGCGTTGAGGCCCATTTCCGCAAGCTTTTCGCGATTGTTCCAGGCTTTAATAATGGCCGTACTCAGAGCACGGCTGTCGCCTGGACGCACCAGGTATCCGCAAGTCCCCTCCCGCACAAATTCCGGCAAACCTCCCAGGCGTGTCGCCAGGACTGGTTTCCCGAAGGTATAGGAGAGAAACAGCACCCCACTCTGATCGATCCTGATATAAGGAAGAACGACCAAATCAGCCGCCGAAAAAAAGTTTTCGACTTCCTCCGGCTCAATGTACCGGTTTTCAAAACCCACACACGCGCCCAGATTCAAGTCCGAGATCTGCCGCCGATACTGGTTCCCCAGTTCCTGGTTGAAAGCGCGCCCGGCGATCAGCAGCCGAAGTGCAGGAATTGACTTTCGTGCTTCGGCGACAGCAGGCAAGAGATAATCGAGGCCTTTGTAAGGGCGGATCGTGCCGAAAGCCAGCAGAACAAACTCGGAATGAAGGCCCAATCGCGCTCGGGCAGATGACCTTGAAGTCTGCCTCTTGTAATAGTGATCATAGCCTCCATGTGGTACTACACGGATCCTGTCAGGGTTTACTTTCCATTTGCCCATCAGGATCTCACGCGCATTCAAGCTATGAACGAGTAACAGGTGGGATCGTCGCGCCGTTTGAGTGAAGATGCAGGTATCCAGGCGGGATTCCTCCAAGGAGTGAGTGTCGTGCACCGTGAAGACGATTTTGTAGCGGAGCAGGAGCAGACAGAGGAACAGGCTCCAATCCAGCCGAATCATCCGGTAAGATTGAAAGTGAACAACATGGGGCCTGGTCTTCCGCACCAGTCGCAGCACCCTGGCAAGAGCAATAATCTCCAGGACAGCCATTCTAAGGTATGAACGACCGTTCCGATGGCCCGGAAAAATCGGATGAATGGTGCAGGCCGGGAGATCTCTTAGCGCATCCGAGCCCTCGCGGGCCACAAGGTTGACGCATGCGCCGGTCTTTAGAAGCGCCCGTATGGCGCAATCGACATAAGGGTTTGATTCCCAGCCGGAAACCATCATGATTCGAAGGCGGGTTGCCTGCCCGCCCGTTGTTCTCCCTCGCAGGGGGGTGTCATAGGGGGTGATGTTCATCACAGGCGCTGTCAACCCGGCGGTCTTATGATCCCGGGCAGGTTGTACCGATGACGCGTTTTGAGTTGTTACCCGCTGTCATCCAACGTTTTGGAGTCAATTTTCAATCGGAATTCCCCCTCATGAGGAGAAAGAACATGAAGTGCAGGCTCGTTCTCCTGTTGTGCCTCGCCGTATCGGTCGCGGCTTTTTCAGAAACGATCTCGGCCAAAAGCTACTACGTTTCCCCCTCTGGCAGCGGAAGCCAGTGCACGTTGGCGTCGCCCTGTTCTGTGACGACGGGACTTGCTAAACCAAGTGCGGGTGATGAGGTTGTTTTCTTAGACGGCACATACAAGCAGACGGTTTATGTCAAGAAAGGAGGGTCATCAACTGCGCATGTCGTGGTGCGGGCTCTTAATCGTCACAAGGCGGTTGTTCGGGTGACGAACGGCCCTCTGGCACGCGTCTGGGCAAATTACGTGACCATCAGGGGAATCGTTTTCGACGGGGGAAAGACCGGCGGCAACAAGGGAGCCTTCCGAATCGGCGCAGGCGAGGAGACTTCTTTGCCCGGGCCTGTCCACCATGTCATCGTGGAAGACGTCGTGGTCAGGAACACGCGCGCAGCCGGCATCATAATTACTTCCGGAGAGCACGATATCATCATCCGGAATTCGCGGATCGAGTCGACCGGTCACTACGAGTTCTGGGGTGAAGCGTTCTACCTGGGCAGCAAATATTACTCGAACCAGACGGTCTAC
>DAOTAI010000114.1:0-12434 GCA_035593865.1 Acidobacteriota bacterium | reverse complement strand
CCCTGATGGGAGTCGGCACAGGATCGCCGCCCGAGACCGGCACTCGCCAAACTCGCCCTTCCCGCCCATCATTTGAGGCAAATATAATCTCCTGGCCGTTTGCTCCCCACGCCAATCCGAAAACAGCCCGATTACGCGACGTCAATTGAACCAGGTCTCGAGTCTGCAGGTCGAGCAGAAAGATATCTCCCGCTTCCTGGCCAGTCCAGCGGACAAAGGCCAGGAGCCGGCCGTCAGGAGAGAACACCGGGTTGGTATCGCTTTGATTGCCGGGTGGAAAGCTGAGCTGCCTTTCTTTCTGATCGGCGAGCGAGAATAGTAGAATCCGCGAAGATACCGCAGGCGATTTGGGTATGGCCGCAAAAGCAATCTGTCTCCCGTCCGGAGACCAATCAGGATCTCTGACGTCCCCGTCGCGAAGCTGGGTTTCAGGGCCTCCATCCGCAGGCACAAGAAACAGGCCGTTTTCCTTATCGGTCGGGGATCCCTGACGGGCAAACGCGATCGTCACCCCGTCGGGAGACCAGTCTGGATACATATCCTGCGCGGAATTGACGGTCAACCGGGTCCGCTGCTCAGCACCCAAAAGCTTGATGTACAAATCAAAGTTTCCGCCCGGCCCGCCGTTCCATCCGAAGACGACACGTTGCCCGTCAGGCGAGAAACAGGGCCAGCGCTCCTGTTTTGGGTAACTGGTCAGAGGCGCGATTTTCAAGGGTGGTGATGGCATCTTCCGTGGCTCGGACCAGAAGAAAACAAGTCCGAACAAGACTACGATGCTGGCCAGAACAGCAGCAAAAATCCACTTCGCCGGCGATGCCGCCCGGCTGGCTGAATCCGACTGAAGCATCTGCTGAACGTCTATCAGATCACGCCGGATGTCTCTGACAGTCTGATACCGGTCCGACGGCGCCTTCTCCAGCATTTTAGCCACGATCCGCTCGAGATCCTTGGGGACTCTACAATGCTCCGGAAACGGGGCCATAGCCTCCTGCGAGATGGCGCTTGCCGTATCGAGCTTGGTTGGCCGGCGGAACGGATGCACGCCGCTCAGCATTTCATAAAGGATTATTCCAAAAGAGAAGATGTCGGACCGGGAATCAACGACTTCCCCGTGGAACTGTTCGGGCGACATGTAGGCAAGAGTCCCGATGAGCAGGTTCGGGGTGGAAGTCGTCATCCAAGACTCGGTGGTCTCGTCGGCTGGGGAAAGAACTCTTCGGGCCAGGCCGAAATCCATCAGCTTGATATGTCCCTCGGTCGTCAGCATGATGTTCTGCGGCTTCAAGTCACGATGAATGACTGACTTCTGATGCGCCTTCTCCAGCGCATCTGCTATTTCGATTGCAAGCTGGATTGTCTGGACCAAGTCAAGCCGTTCTCTTCCGAGTTTATCGCTTAGAGTCTCCCCTTCTACGTACTCCATAGCGATGAACTTCCGATCGCCATATTGCCCAATCTCGTAAATTTTGCAGATGAAAGGATGATCTAATGCAGCGGCTACACGGGCTTCGTGCAAGAAACGGGCTTGGATGTGAGGATCGCGCTCGAGTTCCTCGGGGAGAAACTTGAGCGCCACGAAGCGTCCGAGGCGAGGATCCTTGGCTTTGTATACCCTGCCCATCCCCCCCTGTCCGATCAAGCTCATAATACGGTACGGGCCCACCTCGTCTTCGGCGGTCAGGATTTCCTGCTGCCCACTCGGGCGGGGAAAAAACTGGACCGAGCTTGCTGTCTCATCGGGTTCCATCAGCGAAATAACATCAAGACCGAGCGAAGGGTCAGTGCGATATATGTCCCTGAGGTATGCTTCGCGGTCGCGGGCGCCTTTCTTCTTGGCTTCCTGCGTTAGATCCTTGATTCTCTTCCAGCGTTCGGATGTCATGGGCATAAATGGGGTTTTGTCCCCAAGGCAATAGTTCGAAAGTATCACACCGGAGTCCAGGCGAGCAAAGAACGCGGGGGACAAGGCGGACGGTGTCTAAGAAGGGTGGGAAGGCTCAGCCCTTCTTCTCAAGTCCAATGCGTTCGTGCATGGTGCTTTAGAATCGCGAGGCTCAAACCGGGCTCGGTGGTAAGAGCGTCGAGGAGATCTTCACTCGGCATCACCAGCAACCGGCATTCCTCCAGGCACTTAGCAGCCAGCCTGCTGGGGCGACGACTCAGGCATACCCAGAAGTTCACTGGCCCACGTTCGATCTGTTCGATCTCGCCGTTCGGCTTCTCCAGTGCCACCCGACCATCGACAAGCAGGTAAAAGGAAGAACAGGGGACGCCCGACCGAACAAGGTACTGACCGGGTTTACGTGTTTCCTCCTGAAACAGATCGGCGAGTAAAGCCAGGTGATCGGTCGAAGTTTCTGCAAGGAAATCAATCTCCTGCAGGATAAAGATCTTTTCAATAGTCGTCAGCAAGCTACGGTCCGAGGGCACGGCTGTCAATCATCAACCATCACGGAGCGTTCGTCAATCCTTGCAGCACCCACTGGGCTGTCTCTCGTACAAGTTTGTTCGGGTCCTGGCAGATCCGCTGCACGTCTTCCCGCAACCGGTCCACCCGCTCCTCGCCGATTACCGCCAGAACCGATGTACGAACCAGAGGGTCCTCGTCATACAATGCCTCTCGTAAAACCCCGTCCCTTTCGGACGGCAGTCGGAAAAGCCTCCTGCCGATTCTCACCTGCTCTTCACGGTCCTTTTCTCCAAAGATCGGGAGCAGGACGTGTCTCACTTCGCCTCGCAGACGCAACTCGATCAGTTCAATGGCGTTGTCCCGGATCATTGTCCGATCGTCCATAGCCAAGTAGGAATAGTAGGCTTCACCGCGAGGCAGAAAGAGATCCAGTGTGCGAAAAATCTTTTCGACCGTCCAACTCTGCCGTTCTCGGGACACTTTCCACAGCAAACGCCAGGCCCTCCGGTCGGACGCCGGATCCTTGGCAGTCCCTGTTCCAAGCGCCGCTTCTTCCGGCTGATGCCTTTCCGAGCGGGAACGGCGACGCGCCACCTCTGCAGGGACGATTGATTCCAGGTTGCGTGCTTCGTAGTACTGCCTGGCCCATTGCATGAGAACCGGAAGAAACGAGGCTTCCATGTAAGACAAATCGCGATAGGCGCGGGTCTTGTTCAGCACTTTCAAAGCGCGGAATGAGACAACCGGGTCGGGCCAGAAGAGTGCCACCATGAGAGCCGCGCGCGCGGCGGAGGTACGAACCTGGCCGAGAATAAGCGGCACTTCACGCTTAACGGCCAGATCGGTGTCCGGAGCGCGAAGCAGTGCCATGAGCCGATCGATCCATTCGCCCCCGTAGTTTGCCAACCCAGCCCGTGCCGCTTGCCGGGTTTTCGCGAATTGAAGAAAGGAGACCAGGGTTCCCCAAAACCGGTCATCCCCATAGTGACCAATTGCTTCTAAGGCCCCGTTCTGCAGAGCCGTATCTGAGCTATGCAGCCATTCGGAGAGGACCGGCAAGTAAGCAGGGTCACGGGTCCGCCCCATTACCTTCGCCAGCGCGGCACCGTGAACTCCGCTGATCTCGTGGCTCCAGCGTAGTACTTTGGCGGGTTCCAGCACGCGTTCCGGCTGATCCCCGTATACAGCCAGATAGGTCAGGTAGACGGGATCAGGCAAGTCGTCCTTTTGCAGCATCCTTCTCAGTTTCCGCAGGTTACTTTTGGGATCGTAGCGCACCAGCAGATGAAAGGCGGCTGCCCCGATTTCAGGGTCCGGATGTGAGACAAGATCCGACACTGTGGCGTACCAGCGTGGCACGGCTTTGTACAGACCCGAAATGTGAGATTCCAGAACCTCTTCTGGAGGCGCCTCCATGGACGCAGCCGGACGCCGTTCCATTTCAGAAAGAGCAGCCAGCCTTTCAAGTACGCTTCTCAAACGGCCGCCTTCGCCTTGTCGGAGCTGTTGAAGGACCAGGTCGGACGATCGGAAATCGTGCAAATGCACCCGGCGGCGACTGAAAGCAGCTTCCCGAACGGTTGCCTGGAGGTCTTTTACATACGCCCTCGACGTCTTCGAAGCGAGGAAGAGCCATACCACCGATGCGAAGAAAATCAGTACGGGCATCACCCGAACGGGACTTTCAAAAGCCCCCAGGGCAATCAGGAAGACCAAGGCGCCCAAAGCGTCTCCCAACCGGAAGATCACCAGGTCTACCAGGCTTTTCACACTTACTGCGCCCACTCCAGCCACCGGCACGTAAAGAATCTCAACAGCAGTCCGATGGAGCGAAGTGCGAAGGGATCCATCAATGGCTTTCAGCGCCACGGCTGGAGCAAATCCTGGAGCAACCACAGCGACCGATGCGCCTCCAGCGAGGCCAGCGGGGAGGGCCATCAGCCCCACCGGAATTCCGAATCTGCTTAGCAACCGGCCGGTTCCCAAGAGCTGAAGCAGACCCGAAACGAGGAACATGCTTCCCAGCAATCCGCTGATGAATCGAGTGAGTTCCTCACCCGCCGCCGGATAGCGATTCTCAAGGAACCAGATGTAATGAAGGTCGACGATAGTTGTCGCAAGGCCAGAAACGAAAACAAGTGCGGCGATCGACCGCAGGTAAGGGGAGGAGAGTAAACCGGGGGGACGTTCCGGTTCCCGCCCCGGCTCCGACGTCCATGACTGCCGGGCGCTGCGCCGTGCCTGCCGTCTTTTGGATTGGCTAATTATCAGTAAAACAGCTTGAAGCAGGAGGAGGATCACCAGGACCTGTGTGATCAATCCCCCGACCCGAAACCGATCAACCCAAAAGAAGGTCCAGTAACCTCCAGCGGCGCCTCCCAAAATCCCGCCCATCCCGAGGAGTCCGAAGACTCGCTTGCCTTCCCTGGCGGTAAAGAGGTCGTAAGACACTACCCAGCCGAGGGTCGGTAACAGCAGCGTAAACAGCCCTGCCCACACGAAAAAGACGAAATTGATCCATTGAATCCGTAACTGCAGCAGGTGCCAGGCGCCGGCCAGGGTTAAAAAGAAGAAGAGGATGGTGACACTAGACAAAGCCAGGTGCGAGAGCTTTCGAGCGAGTACTCGATACAGGAACACCACCGGGATCGCCAATGCGGCCGAGACGACATAAAGCAAGGGTAGACGCCAATCGAAACCGATGTTCTCGAGGAAGAAGGTGAACTGAAGCGCCTTGATCACGCTGACGCAACTCACGGCCAGAAAAAAGTACACGGCCATGATCAGTACCGATGGCGCCTCTTCCCGTCTTAGAAGCAGCAGTCTTAAGAGACGATTCAGTGATTCCTCCTGATTTCTTCGGCCTGTCTCCTGCCCGTAAAAATTCATTCTAAACGTCGAACAGGTATTCGTGAAAGATCGCCCCATCGGACCGACCGCCTCATCAGGCTCTTTTTGCAAATCTCGGCTCGTGTCTGTTCGGACACGTCACGTGCGCTAAAGGACACGCGAGACCTCGGAGACCCCCTTTGCAACTGTGGGCGCCATCGTCTTCAAGGGGCAGGAGCGTGACATCCTGGACCGCGGAAAGTGCAAAGTTCGTCCCCGTGTTGCCAGGCAGCGATGTCTTTGGCACCGGACATGCCCTGCCATCCTTTCAGGAGGGCTGATATACAATGTTCTCGATGGTAAAGAAGTCAGCGGCCAGGAGACGCAATCGTCACTCCCTTTTTTGGGCCACCTACGCTCTTGTTGTACTGGGAGTGGCTATCCTCGGCATTTCTTTTGGCCTCATTTTCGGTTACGTTGTCGATCTCCCTCGCGTGGATGAGCTTCAGAAAGTCAGACCTAACGTGGTCTCCTACGTCTACGCGGACGATGGACGGGTTCTTGGCCAGTTCGCGACGGAGAGACGAATCCTGGTCACCTACGATCAGATCCCAGAGCACCTGAAACAAGCCATCCTCGCCGCTGAGGACGCTCAGTTCTTCCAGCATTCAGGAATCGATTTCAGCCGTGCTTTCATGACCCTTCTTCGCGACATCTTCCTCGGAGAACGAAAAGGCTTTTCAACTTTGACGATGCAGTTGAGCAAACTGCAGTTCACGAGCCAGGAACGGACTCTCAAGAGAAAAATCAAGGACATGCTCTATGCGATCGAGATTGAAAAGACCTATTCGAAAGAACAGATCTTTACCATCTACGTCAACCAGATTTACATGGGGCATGGAACTTATGGTTTTGCCGCAGCCGCGGATTTTTACCTGCATAAGCAGTTGAAGGATCTCACCGTGGCGGAGGCGGCCCTGTTAGCCGGCATCGTTCAATCCCCGACCAGGCATTCCCCGATCAACCATCCGGACCAGGCTTTGCGCCGGAGAAACAATTACGTTCTGCCACGGATGTTGGACGAGGGATTTATCGACGCAGCCACCTACAAGGCCGCCATCGAGGAACCGCTCGTCGTGTACGGGCGAAACTTTGATTCCGGACCAGCCCCGTATTTTGTCGAATGGGTCCGAATTTACCTGGAACAGAAACATACGGCGGATGAGATCTGGGGGAGCGGTCTCAGAATTTACACCACCGTTGATTACGATATGCAGGTGGCCGCGAACCGGGCGGTACGTGAAGGATTGAAGCGCTTTGACCGTCAAAGGCGGCGTTGGCAGGGCCCGATTGAAAAGGGCGTTGATCCGAACAGTTACCGTCATGAGGATTGGCTTCAGATCTTTTATGAAGGATTGATGGTGCCGGGGGTGGTTCGACAGTCGAGCGCTTCCCAAGCGGAAGTCAAGATTGGCAGCTACACGGCACTCGTGGGACCCGAAGCCATCGCCTGGACGGGACGCAAACGAGTCAGCGAGGTACTCAAGCCTGGTGATGTTGCGATGTTCACGATTGATAACATCAACCACGGTGAAAGGACCCTCCAGGTGACACTTGATCAAATTCCCGAGGCTCAAGCGGCGCTCGTGGCAATTGACAATAAAACGGGAGCGATCAAGGCAATGGTCGGCGGTTTCGATTTCCGGTACAGCAAATTCAACCGGGCGACACAGGCCTTGCGACAGCCGGGCTCGATTTTCAAACCATTCACGTACGTGGCAGCAATGGAGAGCGGCTACTCCCCGTCTGATACCGTCCTGGACGCTCCCGTCAGTTTTCGTGATGGCTTGGGCCGTCTTTACGAGCCCACCAACGATGACCAGGAATACAAGGGACTGATTACCATCCAGCAGGCTCTATATCAGTCTCGCAACGTCCCGACGATACGCCTGGCGGACAGTCTCGGCATCGAGAAGATAATCGAAGTGGCCCATCGATTCGGAATCCGTCGGAAGTTTCCTCCTTATCTTCCGGTGAGCCTCGGTGCCGGCGAACTCACCTTGCTTGAGATCACCTCCGCATTTACTGCTTTTCCCAATAACGGGGTGCGAGCCGAACCGTATTTCATTAAACGAGTGGAAGATTACAACGGCGTGACGCTTGAAGAGCACCGTCATCGTGTGGAAGAAGTTATTTCCCCGGAAACGGCCGGAAAGATGGTCTTCATGCTCAAGTCCGTGCCGGAACGCGGCACTGCGGCAACCGCAGTTCGTTTAGCCGGCAAGGACTTTCAGCGGCCCATGGGAGGAAAGACCGGAACGACTAACGATTTTACAGACAGCTGGTATGTCGGGTTTATTCCTCAACTGACCGCCGGCGTCTGGGCCGGAAAAGATGAAAAGAAGAGTCTGGGAAACCGCGTTTACGGCTCAACGCTCGCGCTTCCCATATGGATCGAGTTCATGAAGGAAGTCTTCAAGCAGTTGCCGCCCGAGGATTTCGAAACGACCTACCGGCCAACCGAACCTTCAAGTCACAGCGAGACATTGACGAAGACCCAACCAGCCACAGGCGCTCCCATCACGGTTGAGGACATTACTCCGCCGCTGTGATTTCATTGCTAGGATTCGCGGCTGGTGACGAATTCGGGGATTCTGAGCAAAGCATCGCGGTAGATTGAATCCGGAAAGTCTGCAAGAGACTCTTTAGCATCTTCCGCGTAGCTTTCAGCGAGTTGCTTCAACTCATTCCCCGTCTCGTAGGTGTGCACGAGGTCGAGTATTCTCGCTTTGTTTTCCGGCGTGAATTCCCTGTTGCGGATGACCTTGGCGACGAATTCTCTCTCCTTGGGAGTTGCCCGCTGCATGAGATAGGTAATGGGGAGAGTAACGCGACCTTCTTCCAGGTCTTTCAGTACCGGTTTTCCCAGAACGCTCTCGTTGGAGGTGTAATCGAGCAGATCGTCGATGAGTTGAAAAGCCATGCCGAGCGAGTTTCCATACCGTTCGATCTTCTGCTCGAGTTTCGGTCCGACTTTTGCCAGGACACCGCTGAGCCGCCCGCAGGCGCCGAACAGGCAGGCGGTCTTGCGCCGACAGATTTCCAACTGTTCAGTAACCGAAATGTCCGGGCAGCCCATTTGATCGAGCTGCATCAATTCGCCTTCGACCATCGTCCGGGTCACATCGATAAGCAGCTCAAGGATTCTGAAATCTTTCAGATCCAAGGCCAGGCGGAAGGAGGTCATGTAGAGCCAATCGCCCATCAGTACCGTGATTGAATTGCCCCAGACGTTATTGACTGAAGGTCGACCCCGGCGCAAGGAAGCATTGTCAATGATGTCATCGTGCACCAGGGTGGCCACATGGATGAGTTCGACGACGGCCGCGAGCCTTATCGCCGAGGGGCCCTGATAACCACACGATCTGGCGGCAAGGAGCAGGAGGGCAGGACGCAGCCTCTTCCCGCCGCTTTCATGCACATACTGATTAATGTCGCCAACAAGCGGTACACCGTTGTCGGAGTATGCGCGTAGCGTTGCCTCGACCTCGGCCAGTTCGTGTTCAATCAGCCGAAAAATATCCTTAGTGGTCAGTACCGACCCAATTGCCATGTTCAGCTCTATTCGCGCTACTATAGCCCAAGCCGTAATGCCAGTTCAAAAGCGAACTTGACCGTGCGACGTTAATCCCCTCAATCTGAGACAGCGCCCGCGCCTGCTCCAAATAGCCGTTCGAAGTTAGCCGTCGTCTGCTTCGCGATTTCGGCTGGCACTGTCCCACGTTCCAAGGCCAGGACCTCGGCCACCCTCACCACAAACGAGGGTTCATTTCGGCGGCCGCGGTACGGAACAGGGGCCAGAAAAGGGCTGTCCGTCTCGATCAGCAGCCGATCGGCTGGAATACGTCTCGCAATCTCGCGCAGCCCTTCAGCGTTGTGAAAAGAAAGAATTCCTCCGAAGGAGATGTAGAAACCCAGCGCGAGTGCACATTCAGCCGTCTGAGGACTCGAAGTAAAGCAGTGAAACACCCCGCCGGCGCCAGGCCGGATTTCTTCACCCAAAATCCTGCAGGTATCGTCGTCGGCCTCCCGAGTGTGAATGATCACGGGCTTGCCCAGTTCCTGGGCAAGCCGCAGTTGCTGCCTGAAAGCCTCCTGTTGCCGATTTCGTGGGGAATAGTCGTAATGATAGTCCAATCCGATTTCTCCCAATCCCACAATCTTCGGCCGACGAAGTAAGTCCTTGAGAGTTCTTGCCACCTCATCGGTAAAGCATTTGGCATCGTGCGGGTGAACGCCGACTGCGCCAACCAGGTTCGGCTCGCGCTCCACAAGCTGCAGTGTCGTCTCGACACTGGCTGGATCCTCGGTCATACAACCGACCGTCAGTATTCGCCCCACACCCGCTTCGCGTGCCCTGTCAAGAACCGCGGGAAGATCCGGGGCGAAAGCTTCGGAATCCAGGTGAGCGTGGGAATCTATGTACACGTTTATTTCAGTCTCGATCCAATCACGACCGGTTCGGTGAAAGTCGCCAGCACAGGTACGCCTTGGTGTGATGCAGCCACAATCATGCCGTTCGAAACCACCCCCATCAACTTGGCCGGTTTCAAGTTTGTAACTACTACTACCACTTTTCCGACTAGCTGATCAGGAGAATAGGCTTTGCCGATTCCGGCTACGACTTGCCGGGTTTCATCACCAATGTCGACCTGTAGCTTGATCAGCTTGTCCGACCCGGAAACCCGTTCAGCCTCGAGGATTTTGCCCACGCGCATCTCGACTTTCGCAAAGTCTTCGATCGAAATCTCATCTGTCTTCATTTGTTGTTCCTGTTTGTCGGCCGTGACTGGCGATGCCACGCTTTTCTCTTGCGGTTCGGGTGTGACCGAAAGTCGGGTTTGAAACTCCTTGGGGTCCAGTCTCGGATAGACTTGTTCAATCTGGCCAATCGCAGTCCGGGGCCTTAACCCTCCCCAAGCCAGCTGATTGTCACTCGAGCCATCCAGCCCCACCTGCTTCAAAATCCGCTGAGAGCCATCCGGGATGACAGGGCTGAGCATCGTCGCGATCAATCTAAGAGCCTCTGTAGCGTTGAACAAAACCGTTGCCAGCCGGGTCTTTCGGTGCCGGTCGCGTGCCAGCAACCACGGTTGGTTTGCCACTATGTACTTGTTCGTCACCGAAATCAGTTCCCAGATGGTATCAAGCGCCTTGTTAATCTGAAGCCGCGAGAGGTGCTCCTTGTACAGCCCAACGGTTTCTTTGGCGAAATCGCGGAGCTCCTCGTCGCCTCCCTCCAAGTCTCCCGGTTCCGGAATGATGCCGTTGAAGTAGTTTTCCACCATCTTCAACAACCTGCTCGACAGGTTCCCCAAGTCGTTCGCCAAATCACTGTTGACTCTGTTGATCAGGCTGTCATAGGAAAAGTTGCCGTCGGCGCCGAGAGGAATCTCTCTGAGCAGGAAATACTTCAAGTAATCAGGAGGGAAAAGGCTGGTCAGTTCCTCCACAGTAATGAAATTCCCGCGCGATTTGGACATCTTCTCGGAGTCAATGGTCCACCAACCGTGTGTCAGGATCCGACGGGGTGGTTCAAGCCCCGCTGCCATCAGAAATGCGGGCCAGTAGACAGCGTGAAACCGAAGGATGTCTTTGGCTATCAACTGAACATCAGCCGGCCAAAGCTTCCTGAAACGCTCCATGTCATGAGGAAAGCCGGCCCCTGAGAGATACCCGGTTAAGGCGTCGAACCAGACATAGAAGATATGCTTCTCGTCGTCCGGGACCTTTATCCCCCATTGAAACGATGTCCGGCTGATGCTGATGTCTCGTAGGCCTCCTTTCACAAAGCTAACGATCTCGTTCATCCTCGTAGCCGGAACAACAAAATCCGGATTGTCCTGATAAAAGGCCAGCAGCTTTTCCTGGAAACTGGAGAGCTTGAAGAAGTAGCTGGGCTCGGAAACGAATTCGGTGGCGCGGCCGCAGTCCGGGCAATTCTTCTCATTCTCGGAGGCGTACGCTTCGCAACTGACGCAGTAATTCCCGCTATACTCGCCCAGATAAACGAATCGGTTTTCTTTTATTCGCCGGTACAATTCCTGAACAGCGGCAGCGTGATGCTGATCGGTGGTCCTGATCAAATGATCGTACCGCAAACCCAGGCTGCTCCATGCTTTTCGGAATTCCTCGCTGTAGCGGTCCGCCAGTTCGCGCGGTGTAATCGACTGCTCCCGTGCCGCCCTCTCGATCTTTAAACCGTGCTCGTCTGTGCCGGTCAACGCGTAGACTTCCTGGCCCGAAAGGCGTTGGAAGCGACCGATCGCGTCCCCGATTATGGTGGTGTAGGCATGACCGACGTGCGGCAAACCATTAACGTAATAAAGCGGAGTAGTCAGGTAAAAAGTCTTACTCATAAATTCTCAGAAATTCTCAGAAACTCTCAGATTCCCTATCTGCTCGAGCACTTGCCTGCGGACCGATTTCAGGGGCTGCCCGGTCCTTTCGGCAATCGCTTTCAGGTCTTCATATTCTAACGAGACGTTAACGACGTCACCTTCCCACCGACCTACCTTGAGACGAACCGGCCCAAATTTCGTTTCCACCTTGATGATTTCGCGTGGAACGACCCAGCGACGGGTCGCGGTCGATCGTATCCCCAGGGTTGTGGTCTCACGGAAAAGGAGACGAACCATTTTGCTCTCATTTTCCGGAGTAGTGAGTAGGGTGAGTTGGACAGCCGGTCGATTCTTCTTCATCTGAACCGGGGTGTAGTAGACGTCCAGAGCTCCTTCGCGCAAGGCGAGGTCCATGAAGTGACCGAAAAACTGAGCCTCCATATCGTCTATCGTCGCTTCCAGGACGAGGATCTCTTCCCTATCCACCCCGACGTCCTGGCCAGGCGCGAGATCGGAGGTTTCGCCGATCAATAATCTGAGCATGTTGGGAATCGCGGGCAGTTCGCGATCTCCCGCTCCAAAACCCCATTTGAGGTATTGGGCCGGAGGAGGAGAAGCCGCGGCCGCAGCCAAAGTTGTAACGATGGCGGCCCCGGTTGGTGTCGTCAACTCCGCCTGTACCGTTCCGAGCAGAGTGGGGAAGCCCCGTACCAATTCAGCCGTCGCGGGCGCGGGAACCGGCCAGGTGCCGTGGGAAAAAGTGACTGTCCCCCCACCGAGATTTATCGGCG
>DAOTAI010000113.1:4330-12436 GCA_035593865.1 Acidobacteriota bacterium | reverse complement strand
GCCCCCGAAAAATGGTCAATTTGCCCGCCGAGCGTTCGGTTGTGAGAAATCCGGGCTAGGAGCCAGAAGCCAGAATAAGTAGGGCACAGTCCAGAAGCCAGGAGCCAGAAACAAGAAGCCAGAAGCCAGAAGCCAGAATAAGTAGGGCATAGTTCAGGAGCCAGGAGCCGGAAGCCAGAATAGCTCGAGTAGCCTGATGTCGCCGCGCGGGATACGGAAGCAGAAGTCAGGAGCGAGAAGAAAGAATGGCACGCGAGTAGGCGGTGAGGAGTCGGCTGACTTCGTCCAGTTGGCCCATCAGCTGTTCCGAGTTGCCGTATCCAAGGTCCTGGGCCAGAGTCGGATAGTATCGGCTCTCCTCCAAAGATCCTTCGGCCATGTGACGGCAGTTGCCTCAGGGGTCTTGTAGCCATCCAGCTGCAACTCCTCCCAAGCCTTTTGTGCGTCTCCGTTCCTGCCGGCGTCGAGTAACGCCTGGATCACGCCGATCCGCAGGGCCGGATCAGCCCCAGCGAATTCGCAAGCTCTTGCTCGATCTCCCAGCCTGGCGGCGGCTTCAATGGCGCATAGGCGGACCTTCGCCTCGTCACCACGACCGAACAAAGCCGGGTAAATAATTACCCGCGCACTTTGAGGTTTGCCGGTCCGGAGAAGATAGCGGCTGTATGCGATCCTGGCCGGGGCAAAGTCGGAATCGATTTCCAAGGCTTTCCTAAACAGCTCGTCCGACTCTGGACGATCATAGAGTGTTGCTGGGAGGACGTAGCCTTGCGGTCTGTCCGGATTGTTGTCGATTTCTGTGCGGTACTCTTCCAACAACTGGGGAACACTTTTCTTGCCCTCGGCCACGATCAGCGCCTGGGCCTCCAGGAAGTCGTCTGATTGCTGCGTACATGCCCCACAGGCCAGAGTTGCAAGGAGGCCGAAGCAAATCACAACTCGAGTATTCATGTTTGCTCACTCATCCTCGTGTTCGGTGGTGGTTTGACGGCGGGGCGAGCGGTCCCGCCTTGAAGAGGGTCACTCCGTTCTCCGTCCGGCTTTCCGTTGGGAATCTTAACTTTAGCGCCTTCACTCTGTTATGGCGCCAAACGTTGCCACTCTGTAAACGTTCGTCCTCACAAACAAGCTAAGCAGGATCTCACCTCGGTCCGCCTTTCACCTCCTTTTGAGCAATTGCGAGGAGCCGAACCGGGCCCAGGAGACCTGATTCAAGCGGTTCCAGCTCCGCCCATGGCTTCCCTCCCGAAGTGGTAACGTTGGTGCGGGTGAGACGTTCGGCGGGTGGGCGTCGCGCGTCGCCTGCCAGGCGGTTGTACCAGGTGTTGGTTACCTCGATGATTAATTCGTTTTGTCCGGTCTTCACAGCCTCGCTGCAGTCGACTCGGAAGGGCGGCGCCCACACGATGCCGAGCTTTTTCCCATTCAAGTAAGCCTCGGCGATCGTCCAGAGACGACCAAGATCAAGCAATATCTTGCGATCGGCGCCGGTGCGCCATTCCCCTCCGAGCTCGAAAACCTTGCGATATCTGGCGGTGCCGGAGAAGAAACGGACTGCCTGGTCGGGATGCGCGGTCCAGGACGTGAGTTCGTCAAACCTTAGCTTGCCTGGCGCGGCCAGGCCCTCGAACATAACCTCCCAACCGCGATTCAGTTCGATCGGTTGTGGAAGCCCGGAGACTTCAACTGACACCGTTGCTCCATTCGCTCGTTCCACTCGGTAAGTGCCGTTCTTTTCGGCTCGCAGCACCGGAGTGCGAGCTTGCATCAGGATCTCGGCCCCGGGCGACACTGCCTTGATCGGATTACTCTCGGCAGGCTCACGAAACACCACAAAGATTGCGCCGAAAGGATCCAGAGTCAGCGGTACTATGACCCGCTCCCCTTCGGCCCGGTACACCGCGGCAAAACTGATGTCTCCGCTTGATGGGTCCCAGAACTCCGGGCGACGCTGAGAAACCCAGAAGGAAACCTCGGATTGAATCGTTTTGTCTGTCTTGTTCCTGATGAAGTAGATTTCCACGCCGCCATCCCAGCGGTGGATGAAGTCCAGGGTCTCCGGCGCGATGACGTCAGGAGCCACCTTCATAGCGGCAAGTACATCCCGGAGCCGCGCCCCGGAGATTACCCGTCCTTTCCCCGATGAGATTCCTTTCCCTTCGTCGTTTCCGGCTTGACCCCAGAGCCGGTCAGCGATCGTCCGCACTCGTTTGTCGCTCTCGGGAAAGCCTTCGAGTCCGCAGGCCCGAAGTGGTTTTGGCCCGACGACGGTGGCGCCGTCGGCGACCAGTTTTTCGATTTTCGCAAGAACAGCCGGGTGCGCCTCCTGGGTTTCCGGCAAGACGAGGAGTGCATAGCTGGTCCCGTCCGGCAGTGTCAGTCGGCCGTCACGCACCGTCAGCCGGTTGAGAATGACGTCGGAGTTCGTCACGTCGTAGTCGTACCCGGGACCAAGCGATGGATCATTTTTGCGCGGGCCGACGAAGTTATAGCCGCCATCACCGTAGTAGTAAAGGACGTCGGCCACGAACTGGCCGCGCTGCAACAAATAGGACGCGCGGGCGAGGTAATCCAGGAAGGGGCCGGCTTTTGGCCACCATGTCACGTTGCGATTGAGGTGGGTGCCTGCCAGGTAGACCCAGCCAGGTGTTCCAGCTTCCTTCGGAGCGTGGGACCAGGTGTGCCAAACCATGTGGTTGCCTCCTTCGCAAAAGACCCTGTCGGCGCTCGGCTTCAGATCCTGCGGCCCTTCTCTCCAGGCTTCGAAAGAGGTAAAAGCCTCCATGTGCACTCTTGGTTTTCCGTAAATGTGCCCGGCGGTAGCGGTTTCCTTGACCACCCACATTCCATCGGCATCGGGCCAGAATGGCCAGAACTCCCCCTGAATCTCGTCCACGGCGCTGTTGGCCAGTAAAGAGTCGACCGGGACGTTGTGAACCGGGGGACCGGGTCCTCCTGCCTCTGATTTGATCCCGAGACCCGCCCGGTGCGCGACCTCCCGGGCTGCCCGGTAATAAGCGTCCACCAGTACTTCTCCCAGGGTTTTCCGATAGTCGAAAAGAAACCTTTCGGCAGTCTCCTCGTCGCCGATCCGAGCGCCGAAAATTACGGGCAGAAAGCGGGTCATGTCGTATCCGCGCCGCCGCTCGAATTCTTCGGTAAAAGTCGGTGACCAGACCGGTCCACGCACCTCATAACTTGCCAGGTAGAGATTGACGAGACCGCTGCTGGCGAGGTCCGGGAAAACGGTGCGCAGGCGGCTAATGACGTACTCCATGTGAGCGCGGGTTGCATCCGCATTCAGATGGTCTGTAGCCCACCCGTCAGATGCGGGGCTTGGCACCTTCAGCCTTTCCCCGGTATTCATGCAGACAAACCGCAACAGCGTCCAGGTGCCGTCCGGAGGCGTCCAGCGAAGGCGGCCCGTCCTGTCGACCAGGGCGGTCAGGTCAACCAGGTCGCCCGGGTCAGGAATGGCGAGCGGCGGTAACCCGGCCGAGGCAAAGACTCCGGTCGGTCCGTTTGCCGTTCCGTCATGCAGGTTTTGCTGGTTCCAGCTCTCGTCATGGCTGAGCGCCGGACTGCCGTGCACAAGAATGGCGCCCGTGCGCGTTCGGTCCGCGCTGCGAGCGGCCACCACGTTCGTCCCCTCGCGATCCAGGACCATGAATTCTCCCAGTGTCAGGCGGGTGCGAGCGGGGTGATGACCGCCCAGAAGCCGAAGACGTACATAGCGGGCTTTCGAACCCGGCGGAAAGCGGAATGTCTGGGCGCCTGGACCGGCTGGGAGGCTGCCGCGGATCACCTCTGTAAAATCCGACTCTCGTACTCCTCGGGTTGAGATGGCCACACTAAACTCGCGAGTGGGCGTCAAAGTCGCGGCTAGGTTGGAGGGCGCGCGCGGATCGCCGTTGTCAAGCACGACTTCTCGCAATTCATGCACGCCATCCGGATTCAGCCTGAAAACGAAATCGTGTCCGGGCATCCGGTGGGCATTAGGCACGGCAAGCACTGCGACATCCCGCCAGAAAGCGGGCTTGCCATCGGGGCCTTTGGGCGCTGCAGGCGAGGGTGTCGGAAAAGGCAGAACCAGGTCAATGGCTCTTCCGCCCTCGATCTGAGTTTCGGTGAGGTACAACCCCATGCTTGCGTGGTGCGGCTCAATCCAATGCCCACCGAGGTCCCAGCTGCTGACTACCGACAAATCCACCTGAAGTCCGAGTTTCTTGGCGTGAGTGACTGATTCGCGGAGCTTGTCCAGCCAAGGGTCGCTCAGGAAGGCTGGACCAGCGGGCGGCCGCGCTGATGGGTCGCCCCTGGCGCCCATGTCGAACAGAAGCACGCCGCTGATGCCTGCTGCCTTCATCGCTTCTAACTCGGCTCGGGCTGTATCGGAGTCCACGTAGCCGTTGAGCCAGAGCCAATAGACGTGAGGCTTGGCGGCGGGAGGGGGATTTCTGAAACCGTCGGCCAATTCATCGGTCCTCGGTCCAGTCATGGACAGGAACAGCAACCCGGCTATTGCCAGGGAAATCAAAGCAGCTCTCCTCAGGATTCTATAAGAGTGGGAGATCATCGGTTGCAGTCGGCTTTTATGCCAGGCGGTCGGGAAAAGTCAAGGAAGGAATTACGTTTTCGACCCTAAAGGGGCATTAGCGCTCAAAGTAAGCCCGCCGCCTGACCACAGTGCAGGGCAGCGGGCCACATGGAGTGCGTACGAGCACTAGTCAGGCCCGGAGTCGGGAGCGGGCCGGGAGAGCACGGCGGTTGAGGCGTGGCGCAGGGTTTCGATACAACTCGCCACAAAACGGCGAGTCACTCAACCGCCGCGCCTCGCCTCAACCTGCCGCCACACCTGACCCCTTCAGGGTCCAACGACGGACCTCCACCAGCCTGCACGAGTTTCTTTACCGTATCTAGCGGTGTGCAGGAACTGATCGCTGGTACTCCTGTAAGATAGTGGCATAAAGCGTTTTGTAAGTCTGGGTACGGGGCTTCTGCAAGATGGAGGCGATCATGTCGAAACGAAGGATTGGGAACGGAGACGGATTCCGACTACCACGAGTCCGGATAATTGTCAGCCATTCGGTTCGCCTGGTGTTTCTTTGGCTCACGGTCGTCTCCTCGGTGATGGCCGACGGGTTTCGAGCCGGTACTGCCCGAGTCGTCATCACTCCGCCGCTGCCAGCTTGGCTGTCCGGCTATGCCGCGCGGACTGAACCGGCCAGAGAGGTTTTGCATGATCTCTGGGCCAAGGCCTTAGCCTTGGACGATGGTGCCGGGGGACGCGTGGTCCTGGTCACTACGGATCTGATCGGCCTGCCGCGTAAAATATCTCAGGCGGCTGCAAAGCAAATCGAGCAGAAATACCGTTTGCAGCGGTCTCAACTGCTTTTTAATTCCTCGCATACGCACACCGGGCCGGCTGTTCGTCCCAACCTCTCGGTCATGTACAACTGGGCCCCCGAATACGACCGAATTAGCCGGGAGTACGCCGAACAGTTGACCGATGCATTAATCCGTGTAGTGGGCGATGCTCTCGATTCGTTAGCGCCAGCCCGGCTTTCGATAGGGACGGGTACAGCCGGTTTTGCAATAAACCGCCGCGAGCCCACTGCCGGGGGGGTTCGTATCGGGGTTAATCCAAACGGGCCGGTTGACCACGATGTTCCCGTGCTCCTGGTTTCCGACTCTGACGGAAAGCCAAAAGTCATATTGTTTGCTTATGCGTGCCACAACACCACCCTGACGGCGAAGATTCTTCAAGTCTCTGGAGATTATGCGGGGTTTGCCCAGCTGGAAGTGGAACGGCGATATCCGGGCGCCACCGCGATGTTCATGATGCTGTGCGGAGGAGACCAGAACCCTCAACCACGAGGAACACTCGAGGACGGCGTTTCACACGGGAAGGAGTTGAGTGAAGCGGTTGTTCGAACGATCTCCAGTGACATGCGGGTGGTTCAACCCCGAATTCGGACTGCATTCACGGAAACACGGCTCTATTTCGCCAGCCACAGTCGAGATCAATTCGAGGCTGAGTTGAAAAGCGGGGATCAATTCCGACAACGGCGGGCTCGGCTGATGCTTGAAGCTTACGACCGCAATCAACCAATTCTCTCTCTTCCCTATCCGGTTCAGGCGGTGCGCCTGGATGATCGCCTCGCGATCCTGGCGCTTGCGGGTGAAGTCGTTTTGGACTATTCGATTCGCGCCAAGAAGGAACTTCCGAACTACGGTCTCATCGTGGCGGGGTACTCAAATGAAGTGTCCTGTTACATCCCCTCCGCCCGTGTACTAACCGAGGGCGGCTACGAGGCCGATGAGAGCATGATTTACTATGGCCTGCCGGGGCCTTTCCGTGCGGATGTCGAGGAGACGATATTTCGGGCTATCCGTCAAGTGCTCGATGACGTGGGTATAAACGCTCGCTAGGTCATCCGTGGCCGCCACTGTCCGCGGCTGCAACTCCACTGACTGAGGGTTTGTTGCGAGATGCGCCGCACTCTTTTCCGGCGGTGGGCGCAAGTCCGTTTTGCACCGAATCATTTGACTGGTGCGAAAATCCCCCTTCTTTTTTGGCACTCGAATTGCGCTTGGAGTGGGGGAGGTGGGAAATGACCGGAAAGCACTATCGGATACTGCTCATCAACCTGATACTGATTCTCACGTCGACGACAAGTCTCCAGGCGGACGACGGCAGTCGTCTCGCGTTGATCGTTTCCGGAGGTGGAGGATCTCTCCAGGTCGCCGACACCAGCCAGTTCTCGCCTGTCTTCAGTCTGGCGCTGCTGGTTCACATAACCGACCACGTATCTGCCGAAGGCGGGATTGATTTTTTCTGGCACAAACTGCTCACCGGTCCCCTGGCTGATCAGAAGGTGTTCTGGGACGATTACACCGGTGCCGAAGCGGCGGTCTTGTACCATTTCAGGCCGGCGAGAGAGAGCGAACGGTGGATACCCTTTGTCGCAGCCGGAATCGGTTCAACTTCGACTGACTTCACCGAGATCGAGGGGAGCCGTTATTATCGTCTGGGTGGGGGAGCGTCCTACTACTTCGGTGAAAAATGGGGAGTCCGCATCGAGGTGCGCGATGAAATCGTGGAAAGGCTATGGATTCCCGAGAACCATGGCGCTCACTTGCCCAGCCTGAGATTCGGCCTCGTGCGCCGGTTCTGAGCCAGACGTAATCGTCGCCCTAATCCGTTGCCAAATAATAACTTGACCGTTTTTCAGGTACCCTGGGTCTCCGGTTCGATGTTGTATCCCTTCCCTGAAAGCCCGGGAAGAGCAAATCGCCGAGGTTGTGCGTCTTGCTGTTCCCCTTCAGGGAACCGGTTGAAACCAAATCGAATCTCCCAGGGTACCTGAAAAACGGTACCCTGGGCTATCTTGCCTTGTCCCTATCGGGACAAAAAAACATCGAAGCATGCCACGCCAGACTACCGACTCCCCTCCTCGGTTGCAGGTTGCACGATCACGCCTTTGATGGCCGGCAGCGGTTGAGATTCGCTCGCCGCTACGGCTTTAAGGAACAACAGGTACGGTCCGGCGGCGGGCGCCTGAAAGATCCCGAATTCACCCTGGTCGGGCGACGGAGTCTGCAATTTCAAGACTGTCCCCGCTATCACGGCCTGAATCGATCCCTCGCGGAGTGCGGGGGAATCGACCTCTACAGAAAGCCGATAGGTGCCGGCGGCCGGGAGATGAACCCGCCACGAAATCAAGGTCTGCGTATTTGACCAGCCGACAAGCGCGCCATCCTCGCGGCGCTTGACCTCTGTCCCGTGGATGACTGCATCGTCCGGCGCGGCCGTCACCACACCGGAGGCGTCGGGCCAGCTGACGCGGCGGGCCAGGGGACGGTGGTGAATTCCGGCTGCCTGAAGGCGCTTTTCGTGTTGCTCCAGCCGGGTCAGAAAAGCGGCCAGATCTTTGCCTTCACGCGGACTCCAAAACACCTCGGCCAGAGCGCTTGTTCGCGGAAAGGCCATGTAAGCGACCGAGTCAAAGCTGGGGAGATATTCTGCCCAAACCTGCGCCTGGCCGCCGAGAATTCGCTCCGCCGCGCTTTGCGGAAGGTCCTCGGGAACCGGATCAAAAAGAT
>DAOTAI010000113.1:0-4320 GCA_035593865.1 Acidobacteriota bacterium | reverse complement strand
GATGCCCAGAGGTTCTTCCTCTGGCGGCCCTTGATAGTAGTCCAGGTAGACCCACTGATAGGGGCTCATAATCGCGTCATGGCCCGCCTTTGCGGCTGCCACGGCTCCCTGTTCGCCTCGCCAGGAATGGACGATTGCACTGGGGTGCAGCCCGGTTTTAGCGCCGCGTGCGGACAGGTCGCTGCCCGCCAGGATCTCGTCCCAGCCGACCAGTCTCCGGCCTTTCTCAGCGAGGTGCCGGCTTAGTTCGCCCGTGAACCACGCTTGCAACTCGTCGGCGTTGCGCAAACCCAGATCTTTAATTAATCCCTGAATCTCGGCACTTTCGTTCCACTGATCGCGAGGAGCTTCATCCCCGCCAGTGTGAATCCAGGGTGAAGGGAATAGTTCACAGACCTCGTCCAGGATGCGCTTGCAAGCTTCTATTGTTGCAGGACGCGGCGCCAGAACGTCCTTGCTGACTCCCCATTGCATCCAGAGATCCATATGCGCCGCTCGATCCGGAAACACCGCGAATTCGGGATATGCGGAAAGCCAGGCCCGGGCATGTCCGGGCATTTCAATCTCCGGAACGACGACTATATGGCGAGCCGCGGCATAGGCAACTATTTCGCGAATGTCCTCCTGCGAGTAATAACCGCCATGAGGCACGTTGGAGAAACGATGGGGTTGCTGATCAAGATGTCCCAGCAAGGTTCCCTCCCGCCAAGACGACCGGGCTGTCAGGCGGGGATAGGATCGAAGCTCGATTCGCCAGCCCTGGTCATCGGTCAGATGGAGTTGAAGCCGATTGAGCTTGTGCATAGCCATGGCGTCTATCAATTCGAACAAGCCCGCCTTGGGAATGAAGTGTCGCGCCGGATCCAGCAACAGGCCGCGCCAGCCGAAGCGCGGGCGATCAAGAATTTTGAGCGCTTGGATGCGCCAGTCAGTTTCCTGAACGGGCGCCCGCCGCCAAACTGCCGAAGGCAGCAACTGGCGAAGTGTCTGGCCGGCATAAAAAAGCCCTGCCGGGCGGCGAGCCGTGATTTGTACTCCGTCCGGCGACACGATGATCTCGTATCCCTCTTCGCCCAACTCTCGGCGGGACTCCTCCAGAGAAAGGACAATGTCCCCAGGCGCCGCTTTTCGGTCGGTAACCTGAAGGTCGCGTCCTAGTGGAACGGACAGGGTGGCGGCAAGCTTTCGAACTTCCTCCTCCGCTCCTTTGCCCGCCACAAGGCGAGTGCGTTCGGTCAAAACCCAGCGTCCCTCTCGCTCTTCTAGTTGAAGCGGGCGTGGAACGAGCCCCAGATGCGGGGCCTTCACATCATCTGCAGGGATGATCTGCTGCAGCAAGATAAAAGACCAGAGGAAAGCGACTAAGCTTCTATTGCACGCTGTCTTGGGCACCTTTTTATCCTCCGTACTGGGTCTATTTAACGATAGCGGCAGGCAATAAGCTAGAAGGGGAAAGGGTCAAACACGTGTGGGCCAGGTTGCGGCGGGTGCGGCGGTTGAGTGTCTCGCTCCTGTCCAGACCAGCGCAGGACCATTGATTGCAATCCTGTAAAGCACCTCAGCAACCGGCGGCCGGGGCGTTGCCAATCTTGACGTTGATGGCCATGATTTCTGCCACGCCGGCCGTCCTCACCGGAGGCCCCCACAGCTGCACGCCGCTGGAGACGAAGAAATGCGCTCGCCCTTTCTTCAGGTATCCCCAGCTCAATGGGTGGAGATACTTGGTGACGAAGTTGACCGGGAAGACCTGGCCGTTGTGGGTATGGCCCGATAGCTGAATATCAGCCACGCTGCGGCTAACCGTCTCGAAATCGGCCGGCCTGTGGGCCAACAGAATCACCGGCAGTTGGTCCGGCACGTCGTGGAGAAGTTCATCGACCGACTTCCTCCCCTCGGAGCGGGAGTCTTTTCGTCCCGCCACATAGAAAGCGTCGTCTATCAACTGAACGCTATCGACGAGGAGACGAATTCCTGAGTTCTCGAAAAAGCGGGTGCGCTCTGCTATCCGCCGATCATGATTTCCGAGCACCCCGTAGACCCCGTATTTCGAACGGATTCGGCGGAATTGCGCCTCATACTCCCTGGTGTCTTCGTCGGGCCGATCTCCTTCCAGAACATCTCCTCCGATCAGCACGATATCCGGCTTGGCGGCGTTGATTTTCGAGACCAACCTTTCGAGCAAGTTATCGGCCGTGATGGCGCTGAGGTGAATATCGGAAACGAACACGATCCTCAGGAGCGAGATCGGTGAGGACTTATGAGGAATCTCGATCGTAAACTCCCGGATCTGCAGGCGCTGGTGATTGACGAGCCCGATAAGGACGATGCTCACCGGGAGCACGAGCCAGAGCGCGAGCCGCGCCTTTCGGAATCTCGCGGTTCCGGTTGTTTCGCGGGATACCGCCCGAACCAGCCGCAGGATCGCCACGACGCAGTCGGACACGAGCACCGTCAACACCAGGTACAGCATGAAGGGCAGCGTGCAATAGCCGACGATCATAACCGGCTTCGCCCAAGACCCAACCGAACTGTGAGACAGCGTTTCCGCAAGCGGGTATCCCAAAGCCAGGAAGGCGGCAATCGAAGTCCAGAGCCACTTAGCCCATCTGAATCCAATCTGCTGCCTGACCCTGATATAGGCGTAGATCGCGAAAGGCGACAAAAGCAGGAGTGTGTCGAGTAGGAACATATGCCGTTGCTAGCTGATCGATTTAGTACCCACTATCCGTGTCAAACACATAACGATACCGTTAAACGGTGAGAAGAGGGGAGACTAAATGAAAGTGGACCTAGTGGACCTAGTGGACCAAGTGGACCGCCTGGAGGATCTCCGGTCTCCGCTTCGTCCACTGGGTCCACTTTGTCCACTGGCTGAAAACCGCTGCGCTCCAGCCCCGGAGTTCCAGGCGGTGGGTTTTGGCAGAACGTGACGCGCGTCGGGGTCTAGCTTGCAAAACGTTCTGCTGGTATCTTTTGCGTGCTGGATGAAACGAAGGCCGAAGCCCCGGTTATGGCGTCTTCTGTTCGGAAGGCTGGCATGCGTTTGGCTGGCCTTGTCGCAAGCGGGCGGGATTGTCAGCGGCGGAAAATTACCCCTAAAGAACTACAGCATCGCCGATGGCCTCGTGATGGACCAGATCACGGTCATCCGGCAGGATTCCCGTCATCTTCTCTGGTTCGGCACGGCCGATGGCGTCTCTTGGTTCGATGGTTACCAGTTTACAAGCTATACGTCTGATGACGGGCTGCCGCACAAATCGGTGTTTGACATTCTCGAAACCCGCAGCGGAGAACTATGGATGGCGACGGGAAACGGTATCTGCGTCTTTCGCCATCGACCAGAATCCCTCGGGCGGACCGCAGAAACCGCGCACGGTGTGGATTATTCCTTTGAGGTTTTGAGGCCTCCAGGCCAACCCGGCTCCAGCTTCGTTGTCCAGCGCCTGGTCGAGGACCCGAACGGGGTCATTTGGTGCGCAACGTACGGCGGTCTTTACCAGGTCAGCTCTCAAGGCAATGATCGGCGGCTCCAGCCAGTGGATATCGGCCTGAGAAATCAAAATTGGGGCGACCTGTTCCTGAACGATCTTCTTATTGATGACGAGGGAATGCTTTGGATTGCGGCCCCCTCGGGGCTGTACCAGCGCAAGCCCGATGGTTGCGTTACCCATTTCGGTCCGGCTCAGGGCCTCCCGCAAGAGCATTTCTGGGTTTTAGAGGCCACTCCAGGAGGGACGATCTGGGCCGGCGCCTCGAGCGGGCTGTATCGATTGCAACCCACCCCGACCGGGAACCGATGGCCAGTTGTCTATCGGTTTACCACCGATCACGGACTACCCTTGAACCGAGTTTTATCTCTGAAATGCGCGCGGGACGGAAAGCTGTGGGTAGGGACTTTCGGCGGTCTGGCGAGTCTTGATCTGAATGACGGGCGAGAGACTCCTTTATTTCGCTCGTACACCGCAATTCATGGCTTGGTTGACGTCGAAATCACCGCTCTTGCCGAGGACCGCGAGGCCAACCTGTGGGTGGGGACAGACCACGGAGGAGCTTACAAGATCAGCCGAGTGGGATTTGAGACCTTCGACGCCTCCGACGGATTATCAGGCAACCGAGTCAACCTGGTTTTTGAGGACCGGACTGGTTTAATCGTGTTCCTTCTAGGCGTCTCGGGCAAATCCTTCTCAGTATTTGACGGTAAACGGTTTTCTGAGCTTCATCTGCCCGGTGTCGACCAGTTTGACTGGGTCGGTCCGCAAGGGGTCCTTCAGGACCGGAAAGGAGAGTGGTGGCTGGCTACAGGGCGCTGGGGGCTGTGGA
>DAOTAI010000112.1:0-12438 GCA_035593865.1 Acidobacteriota bacterium | reverse complement strand
AGCCTTCCAATTGCTTTACGGCGGCCGACACCCCGAAATCCGAACCCCCAACACTCTGACTGCTTTGAACCGCCTGGTTGACCATGGGTTTGTGCTGCCGAAAGACTATCAAACGTTGCGCCGCGCGTATTTACATCTGCGCGATCTGGAGAACAAGCTCCAACTGGCTAACGATTTGCAAACGCATACTCTCCCGGAAACAGAACAGGAACTGGAGCGATGGGCCAAGAGATTGCGTTACCGAGGAATGCCTGGTGATCCGGCCCGCGCCACTCCCCTGCTCTGGTTCAGCCATCACCTGGAAGAGTTAGCCCGATCTGTCCGGTCTGTCTACGATTCCCTTTTTTCAAATGGAGAAACACATTCAGGCCTTGAGGAAATGGTCTTGAACACGGAACTGAGCCCTGCGGAGGCCATCGAAAGGCTGTCTGCGTTCGGCGTGAGAAAATCCGAACAGTTCTATTCAGGCCTCCAAATGCTGGCCGAGGCGCCTGCTTATCCTAATTCTCCCTCCCGCATGCGCAACCTGTTGGCAAACCTCACACCTCGGCTGGCTGAGTATTCTGCGCTGACTGACCGTCCCGAGGCCATGCTGAGCCGGTTTGACCGCCTTTGTGAAGCCGTCGGATCGCGAGCAGCTTTCTACTCCGAGTTGATTGAAAACAGCTCTTTTGCGCGCACTTTATTCAGGCTGCTGGCAGCCGGCGATTTTCTCTCCGAGACACTTATCCGCAACCCTGAATTACTCGATGCTGTCTCGATGCCCCAGCCGCTTGCCCTGTCACGAGAGGAGTTGCTCAGGCTCGAGGAAAAAGAGGCGGCATCGGGACGAGATCCGCGCAACGCTTTGCGAATCTTCAAACACCGGGAAGAATTCAAAATCGCCGTCACCGATCTACGCGAACCTGGCCGAATGGATGCACGTCTCCGTCACAGTGATCTGGCCGAGTTGTGCCTGGCAAGAGCATTGGACCGCGTGCTCGAGCGAATGCCAGCTGTCCGGGAGCAAGCCTTCGCTCTCGTCGCCCTTGGCAAGCTGGGAGGACGGGAGATGACATACCATTCAGACCTGGACCTGGTTTTCGTCTATGACGATCTACACCAGGCGGTTAGCGCCATGGAGTTAAACGATTTTGTCAAGGGTTGGCGTGACGAACTGGAGGCTTACACCGAGACCGGCAGAGCTTACAAGATCGACTTTCGATTGCGGCCCGAAGGCAAACACGGGCCGTTAGCGGTACCGCTTTCGATTCTGCGCGACTATTTCCTGTACCGGGCCGAGACGTGGGAACGGCTAGCCTGGGTTAAATCAAGGATCGTGCTCGATCACGGGTGCGCCGTGTCGATTCCGGATCTGATCCTCAGCGTCCCGCCCGCGCCTACTGATGTGCGCAAGCTCGCTCATATCCGTGAGCGGAAAGAACTCGAAATCGGTCATGAAGAGGAGTCTGATCGTTTCAATTTCAAAGTAGGCAGGGGCGGACTGCTCGACATCCACTTCGTTGTTCAGCACCTGGAGCTGCTCAACTCGATTACTGAGCCTAATACTCTGGCTGCAATCGACGCTCTCGAATCAGCCGGCCTCCTGGAGGCCGATCGGGCGGCGATTCTCAAGAACGGCCTGACATTCCTCTTTCGTCTGGAAGCGGCCCAGCGGCTTCTGGAAGAGTCATCCGCCAACTCGTTTCCGAAAAACCCGTCCGAGTGTGAAGTCCTGGCAAGGTACACCGGGTTAGACTCAGGCGAGGAACTAATCGACAATTACCTGAACGAGACAGGCAAAATCCGGAGAATCTACACCGAGGTGTTCGGAGACACCGAGTGACGCCTGGGACATTTTGATTCAGGTGAACCCTGGGTCTCTGTAGAATGAGAGAATGAAACTCGCCATTCTCGCACTCGCCTTGTTCGCCCAGACCACAGAGGTGGATCTTCCTTCTCTCCTGCAGGTTTATCGCCAGTTGCACGCCAGCCCCGAGTTGTCGGGCCAGGAACAGAAGACGGCAAAGTTCATTGCCGAAGAGCTCCGCCGCCTGGGCTTTGAGGTCACAGAAGAAGTGGGCCGCTATGATCGCCGTCCAGGATGGAAGAGCTACGGCGTTGTGGGCGTCATGAAAAACGGCCCGGGGCCGGTGGTTCTCATAAGAACCGATCTTGATGCCCTGCCGATGGAGGAAAAAACAGGACTGCCCTTTGCCAGCAAGGTGACGGCAATCTCGGCGTCGGGCGAGACAGTTCCGGTGATGCACGCCTGCGGGCACGACCTGCACATGACCTGTTTTCTAGGCACGGCCCAGGCCTTGAGCCGAAACCGGAAAAGCTGGCAGGGAACACTGGTCATGGTGGGCCAGCCGGCCGAGGAAATCGGGGCAGGGTCCGCGGCACTGCTTCGGGACGGGCTGTACACCAGGTTTCCCAAGCCGGACTTTGCTCTCGCGCTTCACACTTCGGCGCAACTCGAGGCCGGGAAGATCGGCTACTGTCCGGAATACACCCTGGCCGGCGTGAATTCAGTGGACGTGACCATCCGGGGGCGAGGTGGCCACGGGGCGTACCCCCACACCGCCCGGGACCCGATTGTCCTGGCTGCGCAATTCATCCAGGCCATACAAACCATCGTCAGTCGTGAAGTGCGGCCAATCGATGCGGGAGTGGTCACGGTCGGCTCAATCCATGGCGGGACGAAACACAACATTATCCCGGACGAGGTCCAACTGCAACTGACAGTACGCTACTACAAGCCTGAGGTCCAGCAACTAATCCTGTCGTCCATTGAACGGATAGCCAAGGGGCTTGCCCTTGCGGCCGGTCTGAACGAAGACAGGTTCCCGATCGTCAAATATGGAGAAGAACCCGTCCCCGCGACCTATAACGATCGAGAACTCACCGAACGCCTGGCCCAGGTCTGGAAGCGAGAGATCGGTGATGACCGGGTGGTCCAGGTAGATCCAGTTATGGGCGCTGAGGATTTTTCACGCTACTCAAAAGACACTGGCGTGCGCGGTTGCATTTTCTGGCTGGGAGCCATTCCTGAGGCCATGATGAAGGAACATAAAGCACAGGGAAAGTCTCTCCCCTCGCTGCATTCATCGGACCTCGCTCCTGACGCGGAAAAAGCAATTCCAACGGGCATTAAGGCGATGGTTACCGCAGCCTTGGAACTGTTCCAGAGCGGAGGCACCAACCAGAGTTCCGGACCAAAGCCGCAATGAGTGAGAACATGTGAAGACAACCCGCGCAATCCGTGTAATCCGCGCCATCCGTGGGCCCGGGCCCGCGGATAGCACAGATAGCACGGATTACGCGGATAAGCACGCCGATTTTCCTTCACACCTTCTAAGTGCTAAGTGACGTCCTTTTCTCCCGTTCGGATGTTGTACCCTTGTTCGACCGGAAGGACAAACACACGTCCGTCGCCGATTTCGCCAGTCCGGGCGGTCTCGATAATGGTCCGGATGGTCTCCTCCACCATCTCATCGGGGAGGACAATCTCTATCTTGGCTTTCGGCAGCAAGGTGACGTTATACTCTTTGCCCCGATAAATGGCTGCATGACCTTTCTGGCGACCGTGGCCACGCACCTCTGTGATAGTCATTCCCGCAATGTTAAGCCGGGCCAGCGCATCTTTGATGTCTTCTACTTTGCTCGGTCGCACTATCGCTTTGATCAGCTTCATCTTCTCACCCTATGGCAGCAATGATCGCTTCCTTGAGTTGTTGCCGCAGTTCCGCCGGCAGTTTCTTGCCCTGGTAGCTGAGGTAAAACACATCAACAGCTTTGTTGCCTTCGGTCGAAATCAACACCAACTCAATGTTACATCGCAACCCGGATATTTCACGCCCAATGCGATAAAGAAGGCCTATGGAATCGGGAGCAATAATCTCCAGTATCGAGTAGTCGCGTGAGAACTCCTCCTCGAAGCGAACTGTCGGCGGGAAACAAGGGCCGACAGGGCGGAAAATAATGCTCTGTTCCTTACCTGCTAACACTTTCTCCACCGAGATTTCGTCCGCAATCGCCTGTTTCAGCAGTTCCAGAAAGCGAGTTTTCTCTCCCGGATTGATGCGGAAGACTTCTCGCGTGTCGTGGAACTGAAACAGATCAAGCACCGTGCTTTGCCGATTTGAGAAGCCGTAGCCACGCAGAATATTCATTTCAAAATAGGAAAGCAGGCCAACGATCTTGGCGAACAGGTAATAGCGATCCGGTGTCACGGCACAAAGCTCGTAATAACCGTCCCGATCGATAAGGCGAAGCTGAACAGGATTCTCCGGGCTCAGCTGTGTCGCCAGCCTGAAGTGCTCGTAAATCTCCGCAGGTGGAACGGTGCTCAGGTACCGCCGCGGAAAACCTTCCAGGAAACGCTCGAAAGCGCCCGGATCAAGATCGCCAGGCAGGTGGTTCAAGAGTTTTTCCCCGACATCCTCCTCCTCGATCCTCTGCGCGCCAAAGCCGAGGGTCAGTTTGTTGTAGGTGGACACATATAACTGCCACAGCAGATCCTTCTTCCAGTCGGTGAGTGTTCCGGGTGCAACCGCCTTGATATCGGCATAAGTCATGAGAGTCAGCAGGCGCAGCCTGGCCGGGTCATTAACCAGATCGGCAAACCGGCTGATAACTTGAGGGTCCTCCAGGTCCCGGCGAAATATGACGGCGGACATGGCCAGATGATTGCGGATCAGGAAGAGAACGGTCTCGAAATCGTCCGTGGACAGCCGAAACCGGCGCAGGGCCTTCGCTGCCATGGCGGTTCCCCTATTTACGTGCGCACCTTCGCTTCTCTTCCCTATGTCGTGAAGCAAAAGCGCGATATTCAAAAGTTCGGAATCGCTTGATTCGAGTAGCAGAGACCGGAACCGCAGGTCCGAGTGTTCCTTCGTCGTCAACAGCTTTTCGATGTTCCTGATCGTCAGCAGGCTATGCTCGTCAACCGTGTATTTGTGGTAGAAATCCCGCACGACGCGCGCCTTGATGCTTCCGAACTCGGGGAAAAGCAGTTCGAGCAACCCGACCTCATACATCTCGGTCAGGGTGCGGTACAGGCCTGGACGGGGCTTGAAAAGCTTCTTGACGCGGCTTGCGAGGTCCGGGAATGAGACGGTCGGCGAAACTATCGGAAGGGCTTCGGCTATGCGAGCCCGTGCCCGGTCGCTCAGGCCCCTTTTCTCATCGAGCGAGCGCAGAAAGACGTCAAGCAGGTCAGAAACACTGTTTAGAGTTGTGTCAGGGTGAAAATCGAGATCCTCTGCCCTGTTCGACTCGCCCTTGGCATCTCTGATTGCCCTGAGACAGACAGAGTGAAGGATTCGGGCATGGAGGAAGTACTCCATCATCAGGGATTCCACGCCGTCTCGGAGCGAATCTTCGCTGTATCCGCGCTTGCGCGCAATTTCCTCCTGCATGCGATGGGTCAGCTGGTTCTGTTCACGACCCCGGAGCAAATGCAACATAATCCTCAGGCGAGCGAGGACACCCCAGGCGTTTTCCACGTCAGTCTTTGAAATCGCTGGTCCGGTCGTTTCACTCGACGACAGGGCACAGAGCCACCTGCCGACCAGGTAGTCCCGAAGGCCACCCGGAGATTCTTTTACGTCCGGCTCGAGCTGATAGATTGTGTTGCGGAAAGAGGCATGTCTTTTCTCCGTGATGTCAACGATATTCTCAATCAGTGCCCGGGAATGAGTTCGAATAAAGCTTGGAAGGATGTCCTCCAGGACCTCGCGGCCCAGCTTTGCGTCGCCAGCCACTATCCGACCGTCCATTAGAGCAAGAACGAACTCCACGTCCCGCAGTGTCAGTTCTCGCAACGCTTCGACCGACCAGACCTGATGTCCAAGAAGCAGCTTCGAGTCCCACAAGTCATGCAATACCTCGGTCGCTGATTTCTCGGCTCGCTCTCGATGAGCGTCAGAGTAAATGAGAAGAAGATCAATATCGGAACACGGGTACAATTCCCGCCGCCCGTAACCGCCGATTGCGATCAGGCACAAGTGCTCGTGACATTCTCGAATCTCGACCAGCTGGCGGACAAGCTCGTCGGCCGCCTCGGTGAGACCCGAGAGCAGGAGATTAACGTCGGTCGCGCGCCAAAATTCTTCCAGTAGAGTCCGCCGACGCTCACTGTAGATTTCCCTTAAAGCGTTAAGGCTGGCCAACATTGATCCATGATACAGCAGGGTGTGAGGAGGTAGCACATCTCGTGTTTTCATACCGGTAGACCGCGTAGAACGCATTTGACTTCTTTTGAAAAAGCATTATGCTGTTATAGGTAACGCAGGGAGCGATGGACAGTCATAGAACACTGAAGACCAACATCAAAGCAATCACCTCTTTGTCTGTCGTTCCAGGCATCATTGCAGCAATTATCATCATCATTACCTCCGGTTCTTTGCGGAGGGAGATAGCCGTTATCGGTTAGATCCAGACGCTCTGCAAAGAACCCGAACCTCCCGTTAAGAAGTAACCCGAAGAGTTCTGTGCAGAGCGAGAGATAAAGCCGACCGGCGTGTGCGGATTAGGGGAGGAGAAAATGGCCCAGATTTTGTCCCTGCTGGTCAGAAACAAGGCCGGGGTATTGGCCCAGGTGGTCTCGCTTTTCAGCCGACAGGGATGCAACATCGAGAGTCTGAACGTGGCGTCGACAAGCAATCACGACCGGGCGAGAGTCACGATCGCAATCGAAACCGACCAGTCGAAACTGGATCAGATCGTCAGCGAGCTGAGCGCGCTGGCCGACGTCATCAGCGTGATTCCTTACGACCCGCATATACACGTGGTTAGGGAAATGGCGCTCGTTCGGGTGCGGATACGAGAGGAGAATCGAGCTGAGGTGCTGGCGCTTTCGGAGGTGTTCCGGGCGCGTGTCGTCGACGCCAGCCCTCACAGCTATATTTTCGAGGTCACCGGCCAATCTGAAAAAGTTGATGCTTTCCTTCAGAACATGAGCGTTTACGGGATCAGCGAGGTTCATCGAACCGGCAAGCTGGCCCTCACACGGAGCACCGCGGAAGAAAACGCGCAACCCGTTATGCAAGAACAGGGAAGGATTAGAAATGGATCGTAAGGAAAAGGTCTTGGTATATGACTGCACCCTGAGGGACGGAACCCAGGGTGAGAATATTTCGCTAAGTGTCGATGACAAGATTCATATTGCGCAGAAGCTCGACGAATTCGGAGTCCATTACATCGAAGGGGGCTGGCCAGGGTCAAACGACAAAGATGCCCGTTTCTTTGAGCGTGCCAAGAGCTATCAATGGAACAACGCCAAGATAGCAGCTTTCGGCATGACCAGGCATTGGAAAAACCCGGTAGACAAGGACCCGAATATTGCGGCACTGGTTCAAGCTGAGACTCCAGTGGTAACCCTGGTCGGGAAAAGCTGGGATTTCCATGTGCTCCGAGCCCTCGGTATTGAGCTGGAGCAGAATCTCCAGATCGTTCGAGAAAGCGTGGCTTACTTGAAGAGCCTGGGGAAGGAGGTCGTTTTTGACGCCGAGCACTTCTTTGACGGTTACTGCGCCAATCCGGATTATGCGCTTGCTGTGCTTGAAGCGGCTCATAATGCCGGCGCCGACTGGCTGGTTCCTTGTGATACCAATGGTGGCGCGCTTCCTTCGACCATCACTGCAGCCGTCGAGCTGCTTGCTCGGCGCTTCCCGAGGATTGGAATTCATACCCATAACGATTCCGAACTGGGAGTCGCCAACACCCTGGCGGCAGTCGAAGCAGGCGCGACGATGGTCCAAGGCACAATCAACGGTTACGGGGAGCGATGCGGCAATGCCAACCTGTGCTCGATCATGGCAGTGCTCGAGTTAAAGATGGGTCGTGAAACAGTCGGCCGGGAACGGATGAAGGGGCTTACGCAACTGGCTCATTTCGTGAGTGAGACGGCTAACGTTTTGTTGCCCAATAACATGCCCTTTGTAGGCAGAAGCGCGTTCGCCCATAAAGGAGGGCTGCACGTCAGCGGGATACTCCGCGACTCGCGCACTTACGAGCACCTGGAACCCGAAACAGTGGGTAATACACGGCGCGTGCTGGTCTCTGACCTGTCGGGAAAAAGCAATCTGACTTACAAGCTCAAGGAATTAACCGGCGTGGATGTGGCGAACGTCGATTTGAATGCCCTGCTCGAAAAGATCAAGAAACTCGAGTACGACGGTTATCAATTCGAAGGAGCGGAAGGCAGTTTCAAGTTGCTCGTTCACGAATTCACGGGGAACTCAAAGGATCTTTTCCAGTTCACGGGATTTCGTGTCCTCCTTGACCGCGAGCCTGACGGGTCCCTGATCAGCGAAGCGACAGTCAAAGTCTCCGTGGACGGTGTATACGAGCACACTGCGGCAGACGGAAACGGCCCGGTACACGCTATCGACCGCGCTATCAAAAAGGCGCTTGCCCGGTTCTTTCCTGAAGTCGAGAAGATTCATCTGACTGACTACAAGGTGCGGGTGCTGGACGCCCGGAGCGGCACAGCAGCCAAGGTGCGGGTTCTGATTGAGTCAACTGACGGACAGGAGTCCTGGACCACGCTGGGCGTTTCGCATAACGTGATCGAGGCGAGCTGGGACGCGATTGTCGATAGTATCGTGTATAAGCTCGTTTTTCGGAGAGAGAGTCCGGCTTTGGCAAAGGAGTCGTGATCGGTATAGATCCGATCGAAGGCACGCCTCCGGAGGTGTGCCGAGAGTTGCCGGAAAATGTATTTTCGCGAGAGTCCAAGTCGCGGAACGCGTTGCCCGTGACGCGCTGATCCGCGGCAGATTTTCCTGAAAACATGCCGTGACGCGGACCCTTCCCCGAGGGGGAAGAGCAAATGGCACGGTAGTACCGCTTTGCTCTTCCCCTTCAGGGAAGGTATAGCGCACGCAGTTTCCTGACCCAGGGTACCTGAAAACGGTACCCTGGGCTATCTTGCTTTGTCCCTATCGGGACAAAAAGCCGAAATCTTATTTTAGCGCTTATGACCCGAAATCCTGAATCAGGCAGACTTTTGCAATTGGCTCTACTTTTTCCAATTCTCGGGGCGGAGCTGGCGAACGGCCGCTCCGGCCTGCCACATCTCGGAATTGCGCATCCGCGCAAGCTCTTCCCCAAGCCTCTTTGAATAGTCGGGCAGGCTATTCGCTTCAAGGACGACTCGTGTCTCGTCTCCGTTCTTGACACGCTGGTACAGCTCTTCGAAGACCGGCTCGACCGCCTTCTTGAACTTGGGAAGCCAATCCAGCGCCCCTCTCTGGGCGGTTGTGCTGCAGTTGGCGTACATCCAGTCCATCCCGTTCTCGCCCACCAGGCGGATCAGGCTCTGGGTCAGCTCCTCGACAGTCTCGTTGAAGGCTTCGCTGGGAGAATGCCCGTTACGGCGCAGGCAGTCGTACTGGGCCTCCATGATGCCGGCAAGCGCCCCCATCAGCACTCCTCTTTCACCGGTCAGGTCACTCCAGACTTCATGTTCGAAGGTCGTCGGGAAAAGGAAGCCCGAGCCGATGGCGATTCCAAGAGCCAGGCAGCGATCCATGGCGCGTCCGGTCGCATCCTGGAAAACCGCAAAGCTGCTATTGATACCGCTGCCGGCCAGGAAATTGCGTCGCACCGATGTCCCGGAGCCCTTGGGAGCAACGAGAATCACATCAATGTCCGGAGGAGGAATGACGCCCGTTTGGTCGCGATAGACTATCGAAAACCCGTGAGAAAAATACAGAGCGTCGCCTTTCTTGAGGTTCTGCTTCACCACGGGCCACTGGGCCTTCTGTCCTGCATCGGAGATCAGGTACTGGACGATGGTCGCCCGCTCAACCGCCTCCGCTATCGGGAAAAGAGTCTCCCCGGGCTTCCAGCCGTCCTTGACAGCCTTGTCCCAGTACTGGGCTTCTTCGGGCCTCTGTCCGATGATGACGCTGAACCCGTTATCCCTCATGTTGAGCGCCTGTGCGGGGCCCTGCACACCGTAGCCGATAACCGCAATGACCTCATCCTTCAGAACCTCGTGCGCCCTTTCGAGCGGGAATTCGTCTCTGGTGACAACTTCTTCAACGACACCACCGAAATTCATCTTGGCCATTCCTCTTATGCCTCCTCGGTTTTTTGGGAAAAGCGGAATTTTACCAAACCCTGGCGCCGGTTTCCATGATAGGCGGTTCTCATCCGCGTGATCCGCGTTATCCGTGGTTTCCATGATAGGTGGTTCCCATCCGCGTAATCCGTGATATCCGTCCTATCCGCGGGCATGCACTCCCGCGGATACGACGGATAACGCGGATTACGCGGATACCTTACCCTTCACGCCGATTCCAGGCGGACACTCAGGCGGTTGCTCGGCCGCCGGAGCGTGTAACAGAAGAACCGGTAACGAATAACGCCCTTGTCTACTTCTTCAGGTTCCGTACTCGCAGGCGCCCCGATGATGCGGATCCCCCCGACGCGGCGGTCCTCGCACCGATGCAGGTGCCCGTGTACAACAAGGCGCACCCGGTGAGCCAGGCACAACAGACGTAACGCCCGCCGGTCGTGGGCAGGAATCTGGTGACCGCAGACCTCGAGCCTTGACAGACCTTTTAGCCCACGTTTCGCCGAAGTGCGGCGACTTGGAATGTTCGGGCTATGGTGAAGGGCCAGGATCTTCACCGGGACATCACGGTACTTCCACAACAGCCGGCTCAGTTTCTCGAGCTGATAGTAGCCGACATCACCCATGGCGTTAGTCGCCACGCTAAGATTTCCGAGATTATTCGAATTAAGGCCGAGAAGCACGAGTTCCTCGATCGGATGTACAGACCATGGAAACCGGCCGAAATCCCTGTGATCCGTGGGCATGAGCCGGCTCGAAGCGCAGGCCAGGCGCAGCCCTTCAACCGCTTTCTGCAAGTCCTGCCTGGCATAATCTCCCGGCCGGGTGGGGATCCTGGCCAGGCCTAGACAGCAGACGTCGTGATTGCCGGGGACGATGACTACCCGGTCGGCAACACCCGCCTGGGTAACTGCGTCCCGGAAAAAGCGCCAGGCTGCAGGATCGCCACGATCCGTCACATCTCCGGTGACGAGAATAAGATCTGAGCCAAGAACCGCACGGGTCTGCAGAATCCGGCGAAAGGCATTGTTCATGCCCATGAGCGGGCCAAGCAGCTTCGGTTCTGAACGGGGATCAGTGTCGTGGGCGGTCAGGTGCAGATCAGAAAGGTGCACGATTCGATAGGCTGCCTGAGGCTTCAGCTGGCCGGGCATACTCTTCCCCTCCCCGGCTTAAGATAGCAAAGTGAGGACGATCTCTTGGGTACTTTTTGGGGGTATTCGCGGTGGGGCTGAAAAGCCGGTTTATCTGTCGGTCTTTTTTCTGATTTGATTGCTGACCTGCTCGATCGCCTTCAACTCCGTGAGGACATTCGCTCCGCGCAGTTCCTCGAGATCAACCGTATGTGTGGGCTGCAGAAAGAGGGCTTTCAGTTTCTCCTCGGCTTTGTTGACATGTTTTTCCAGGAATTCCACCTCGACATCGAGAGATTCGGATTGCTCGGGGACTCGAACTGCTTGCTTCTTGACTTCCAGATTTGCAACAACTATGGCGACCATATTGAAAAGGTCTCCGGCCTGGTTGCCCACTTCTTTAGCCAATTCCCGAAGGCGAACCCTGGTCGTCGAGTCGGCCGTTCCCTGGGCTGACCCCGCATCGCGACGAACCGACTCCAGCTGGGCTATGCCCGACTTCATCGCCTCGAGCTTCTGTTCGAGTTCCTGGATAAACTGATTGACCTGGCTGTCTATAAACCGCTCAGCCATCGGGTCGAGTTTGGGATTTTTCGCTTGTTCGCGAGCTATAACGGGACCAATCGGGTCCCGCTCACCGTGAAGTTCAAGATAGCGTTGCAAGAAGTATTCGCGCAGCAGGATGTTCCCCGTTCGAAATCCGTCTTGAGTGTCGGGAGGTGCCGCCTGAATTATGCCCGAAGAAGCAAGGCCAAGATAAAGCACGCCAATAACCACCGATAGACAACAAATGGCGTGTATGTGCGGCTTTGCAGAAACTGCAGGAAATACTTGATACATAGGAATCCGCTGAGGAATGACACCATTATACCAAGAACAAAGGGACCGGCGGAAAACCCCGGATCCGCCTGCGTCCAAACGTCAAATGCGCCTTTGAGTGCCGCCAGGAGTATCACCGGCGTTCCCAGCAGAAACGAAAACCGCGCCGAATCAGCTCGCCTCAACCCGAGCAGCAATGCGGCGGTGATAGTGATTCCCGAACGGCTGACGCCTGGCACCAGCGCCAGCATTTGAGCGACTCCGACTAGAAGCCCGTCGATTATGGCTATCGAGGCAAGAGAGCGGTTCTGCTTGCCGCGGATGTCAGCCAGCAAGAGCAGTAACCCGAAGAAAGTCAGAGTAAAGACGGTAACGATAGGGCTTCGCAGGTGATATTCAATGACATCCCCGGCGAGT
>DAOTAI010000111.1:0-12490 GCA_035593865.1 Acidobacteriota bacterium | reverse complement strand
AAATCGAAGTCCACCAGGCGCAAGTGCCCTACACCGGCGCGGGCGAGTGCTTCCGTGGCATGGCCCCCGACGGCGCCTAGCCCAATGACTGCCACGTGTGATTCCTTGAGCAGTGCCAGACCCTCACTGCCGATAAGTTGCCGGATGGGGGTGAATCGGTCGTTTATCATGACCTGCCTTGATTATGAAGAAGAAGCGAGATTAAGTCCGGGAATCGACGCGAGAAACCGGCAGGCGTTTTCCCAGGCATTTCGAGCCAATTGGGCCGATGTCTCCCCCCTGAGTGCCGCGATCGCCGGCAGGGTAGCGGATAGATTGGCCGGTTCGTTTCGGTAGCGGCCCGACGAACCTGGGCGGGCGGGAACCCTGAAGCCCTCCGGTGGGGCCAGGTCGGGCGAGTCAGTTTCCAGCAGCAGTCGATCGGCAGGCACACTAACCAGGGCGTTGCGCATCCGGACCTTACGTTCGTCAAGGACATTGCCTGCAAATGAGAAGAAGGCTCCTTTTGCTGACAGCGGACCAATAAGTTCCGCCGGTCCGCTGTAGGCGTGCAGCAGGAATCCGGCTGGGAGAAATTCGATGTCGTCAAGGACATCAAGCAGCCAGCCCCAGGCTTTGAGGCAATGAACCATAACCGGCCGGTGAAGCTCCCGAGCGATTGCGAGTTGCCGGCGAAACACCAGCTCCTGCTCGGCTTCATTGCCTTCCTTGTACCATCGGTCAAGTCCGACCTCACCGATGCCGGCCGGGGTCGACTCCAGCAAAGCCCTGAGCCGGTTCTCCCAGCCTTCGCTGCGATGCCTCAAGTACCAGGGATGAATCCCAAAACAGGGGACGATCTCCGGATGTTGTTCGCTCAACACCCGGACTCTTTGCCAGTCTTTCTCACTGGTCGCATTGCAGATCATCACCCTGACTCGTGACTGTCGAGCCCGTTCCAGGACTTGGGGGAAATCGGGTTCGAAGACCGGATCCTGAAGGTGGAGATGACTGTCGACCAAGTGGATTTGGGTATCGTCCATTTCAATACCTGTCCTAATATACCCGCCTCCCTGGGTCTTGGTCATGGAATGATGCGGATTGCGAGTGAGGGAGACTGTCGCAGAGCAAATAAACGAGTTATCATGCCTAACTCGACTCCGGTTGAATCAAAGTGACATGTCGCAATGGGAAGGGAGGGTCCATGGAGTCCAGAGGAAGATGGCTTTTTGTTTTCGTGATTGTCGTGATTGCCGCCGGAGCGGTTCGCGGCTCCTTGACAAATTACCAGGCGAAGAGGAAGGCAATCCTTGAGGCATGCGAAGCTGAAAGACGCCGGTTAAGCCCGACCGCTCTAGAAGAAGTCCGATCCTCGAACTCGACACCTGAAATTCAGTTCATTCATACCGCCCGGCTGAAACCCGGCGGAGTCGGTCAGTTAATAGTTAAAGGAAAGTTCGTTCCAGGCACCAAATTCCTGCTTGTGTCCGACAGCATCGCGGTTGTCAACGAAACATTGACGACGTCCGAGTACCGGGCCACCGTTAAAGCGCCCGTCGGGATAGGACCGGAAACCGCAGATGTTGAGGCATTCGCCCCGGTTACCGCCGCATATGCTCGGGGCACAAAGCCGGCGGTGGTCGTCACCGGGAAGTTCCAGTGGGAGTTTAAATCAGCCAATGGCTGGCGGGTTAAGGCAATCCCGGGGGAGGACACTCGTGGCAGCGGCAGGGATCAAGGACATTTCAACTACCGGTTGGAATTCTTTCGGGGCGCAGAGACAGCCCCCTTCGAGAGGCGGCCGGCTCGCCTGGGCTTTGACCCCTGGTCCAGCCCTCCTTTCACGATCTATGTCGAGGAGGAGGTTGAGGGCACCGACCTCCAGGCCCGGATGCAGGAACTCGCCCAACGCATCTCTCTGCCCAACATTTCGAACGAAGAGCGGGCTAAGCTGATGCAAGAAATCCAGGTCATTCAACAGAAAATGGTCGCGCAATTGAGCGACATGAATGCAATGCAGCGCCGCGCCCAAGAGATCGAACAGAAGAGGAAAGAGTTTGGCTGTCGAAGCATCCAGGTCGAAGTGCTGCCCGGAGGCGATGTGCGCGGGACGATGAGTTGCGGTGAACTGGTTGGCCGAAACCTGACGCTGACGGGAACACTCAAGCTCGGGGTCGGACCTGAATAAGCCGTGTAGTGCCCCAAGGACCTCGGGTAGTGAATGCCACCAGTGAGCGGATCCAAGCGCAAAGATATAATTACCCCGGTTAAATGGACCCCCCATTTAAGCGCTTATGGGCTCCAGGGGATGCTTTTCAGAAGGAAGTCCGTTCCGGCTTGGAGGCGCCGTGATCAGTCAGGAATCTTTGCGCCGGAGCATCTCTCGTATCACGAGAACGTCCTGGAGATCCTGCGAACGGCCAGCGGCCTCCTTTGAGCGGGCGATATCCTCCAGCGACGCGACTTTCAACTCGAGGCCATAGACCTCGAACCGCACCGCGCTCTGCACGAGGTCATCGTACCCTTCCGTGCCTGACGGGACGAAAGCGACGTCGATCCGGCCGGCAGAAGTGACCAGATTCAACATCTCGACCCGAGCCAGCATCTGCGGATTGCAGTCAAAGGGAAGCCCTTGAGGCACGGCTTCGGTAAAGATGCGGGCGTCGAGCTCTTGCAGTGCCGCAGCCAGGTTAACAAGGTTTTCTGCATCACGCGCCGGAGTGATGTCGACGTCGGCGGTCAACCGTGGGAACCCTTGCAAGCGCGCTGCCAGGGCGCCGATGAGCACGAAGCGAACGCGATGCTTCGCAAGAACTTTGATGATTCGCTCAGGATCCAGTGGAGCGGCGTCAGTCACGGCGCACCTTAGCCAGGAATTCGCTCATGTTACGTACTTCGGCCAGGCGATCTTCCGGTGTAAGGCTGAGGATCCGTGCCACATCCTCGAGCATGTGAGACTCTGCGGCCGGGCGGGGAACCAGTCTGCAATCGAGCTCAAATCCTACTATCGCAATCAGGTTCAGAAGAGTCTGCCAGGTTGGACTGCTTTGGTTCCGTTCAATACGTGCGATAACGGACTGAGCGGTTCCGGCACGTCTGGCCAGTTCCCGCTGGGTGAGTCCCGCCCGCTTACGGGCCTCTCGCAGCAGCCGGCCAGCGTCTTGACATGCCATCATGCTGGCATGATAGCTAGAAAGCTATCATGCCTTCAAGCTCAATCGGGCGACGGCTAGTGCCCGATTCCGCTCTCCCTCGCCACCGCCTCGTACACCTTCCGCGCCTGGCGGTAGAGGTCCAGTGTCTCCTGCTTATGCTGGGGATCCCTGAATGCCGCTTTCTGCTCGGTATATCGAATCAGCTCATCGATCTTTCGAACCAGATACTCGGCATCTTCACGGATCCGAACGGGCTCGTTGTCGATCTCAAGGTATCCCGGACTTGTGTGACCGAAAACGACCGTCCGTTCTGCCGGCTCAAAGGCGCGTAAAGCTACCCAGCAACTGTGTCGAGCAGTGATGGTTTCCGTTAACCGGAACTCCTTGTCTCCATTCAAGAAATAACGCCGATAAACCTTACCGTTCACGACCAAGTCGACTTGGTTCAGTCCTACGCGCGACCGCACGGTTCCTTCGATTTTCACGTCTTGTCCTTTTCTGACGGCCAAACGTAGTCCTGGTCCTATCTCCCCGTTGATCCGCAGATCGAGCAGCGGCCCATTCGTTCCGAAAGTCCGGCCGGTTTTGATTACACGCATGAAATTCTCATAGGTGAAGGGTTCGGTGCCGAGATAAGCGTAGACCCGATCATAGCCGACCGGAGTAGCTTTGACCCCGCTGGCCGAGCCTGCTGATAGAGGAAGGTTCAAGCCGCAGTTGAGGATTCGATAGTACGAGTCCATCATCCAGTAAGCGAACTCGAGGTCCCCGTAATAGCCCATCTCGACGGGCCAATGCGACCAGGGGATCAGGTCTGTGTCGACGTCATACGGCAGAAAGTGGTTGCAGTTCAACTCAATGAAATCCAATTCCCCGAGGGCCGCATTGACGTATGTATCCAACCAGAACACCTTGTCACCTCCGACATACCCGCCTTGGGCATGTGCTGCCCTCGTATACCTCACTGCGGGCGGGTAGTACTCGTAGCCGTCGAAAGGGATCGGAAGATCCTTGGCGAAAAGGACTATGGCGCCGGGTCCTCCCTGGATCCTTTCAACCTCCTGCGAGTTAGCCGTGTAGAAGTGACGTTCGTCAACCTTAATCGGTCCGCCCGCTTCCGCCGGAAACGGAGTGGAGGCCTCGTTGCTCCACACGTGATAAGTGATAGTCGGGGCGAAATTCAAATCTTCGGCAAGAAGAATCTGGGCGAGCTCTTTCGGGTTTCTATGAACATGCATGTCGGCAGAGTACCAGCCCGCTTCGTTCATGTTGGCCCAACGCTTGAGCCGCACCTCGACTCGCAGCCCGTCTTTCGCCGTGAAGCGAAGCGTGTTCGGTTCGTACTCGGTACCCCGTTCGACGCGGATTTCGCAGTCTCCGGCCGGAAGGTCGAGGATATCCTCACCTTTCAGTAAGAAATGCTCTTCCAGTCCGCGCCGATAGGAAGGCAAGCCCGGCGGAATGACCGGCTTTCCGCCGCACTTCAGGTAAGCCCTGGCGGGGAGGATCGAGTTTGTATCCGCATCAATTACGACCAGTCTGACCTTATCCCCGAACGCAGGCGAGGTGGCCCAGAAGCAGATCAGCCATAGAGCCAAGATTAATTTGAAGTTTCGCACGAGACACCTCCTGTTCTTGAAGCGGTCTTTAATCTTAGCAGCGTTGGTCGGACGAGGTCGGACCTGAACAGAGTCGATGGCACAAGAGATCGTCAGGTCCGACGCTGATCGCGCTTTTCCTTCGAGAGGCGGCCCATCATCGTCAGTATCCGCCCGGACAAAACTTCAAAGATTGCCCGGGAAGCGGAGGGATAGTCCGCAACCATTTCCCAGAACTCTTCTCTCCCTACCTTTATGCAACGCGCAGATTCAACGGCCACAGCCGTGAAGAAACGTGGCTGCCGGCTCAGGACCGAGAGGGCGCCAAAACTTCCGCCTGGGTGAATCTCCTCGATATGATCGGGTTCACGTCTGAGCTGGACCTTGCCTTTAATCACACTGTAGATGTTATGGGCCTCTTCGCCGTATCGGTAGATGACTTCGCCGGGCGCGTAGTCCTGGACCACGCTGGAGTTGGCCAGCAGCAGTAGCTCGTGCGGGCCCAGCCGAGAGAAGATATCGACTCGAGACAGGCTTTCGAGTTTCTGGATGGTTGTCAGTGATTCAAGATCTGTCGAGCTCTCGGCCATTTGCCGGTACCTCCACTGAAGAGTTTCTTCGACGATTGATTGGTCCTTCCAGGGCCGCAAGGCCGTTTCGAGATCTGACTGCCAGCTGCGCAGCTCTTCTGTTTCGAGGTTGGCGAGAGCAGCTGCGGCGGCCAGTTGGTCGTTCTGACGTATGAAGCGGAGGACCATTTCTTTGCGCTCTTCCGGAGACGCCTTCCGATAAACGTTCTTTCGCTGGTTTTCCAGAACCGGGATGATGCGTCGCTTGTGCTCGTGGATCAGAAGGTTGTCGAGGAGCTCCAGCGCCGTCTGCATGAGGTGAGCGCCCCCTTCGGCGAAAGCCCAGTAAGCTTTGTGAACGGTGTGCTGATCGTAGATGAGCCCCAGCAGTCGGAACACTCGCTCTTCCGCCCATCTGCGTCTTTGGCCAACCAGTCTGCCGATAAGACTCGATGGGCTCGCAAAGAGAGTTGACTGGCGACCGTATTCTTCCAGCTCGTTGATTTCCTGGTCCAGGAGCACCAGGATCCGCTGCCTGAATCCATTCAACCCCTGGCGATGATTTAACCGGTTCAAGCCCCTTATAGCCTCGAAGCGGACCACCAGGTTTGGGCTCGCGGCGTACTCGGTCAGAAGTCCCAGGGACTCCAGATCACCGATATCAGAGAGCACTTGCAGAAGGAGTTTCTTCAGCTCGATTGGGGTATCAGCCTGCTCCATGAGGCGACGCACATGAGGCAGGATCAGAGCGCCAAACTCTGCGAGAAGACCGCGAAGATCGGCCCAAAGGGTCGGCTCTTTGACGTTGGATAACAACGCAGGTAGAAGGCCCTCAAAGCGTCTGGGGGAGACACTTTGGAGGGCCGCGCGCCGGACCTCGAGGGAAGCATCCTGAAGCAGTCGGCGTGCGATCTCCTGGTAAGAGTCCCCGGTGTCAAAGTTCCGAAGAACGTACGCGATTTCCTGCCTGATTACGGGCCGGTCGGGCTGGTACGATCGGTTGAGAATATCTGTAAGTTTGCGAAGCGCCATTTCCGCCGGGTCATCTTCCTCAAGGAGGAAGGAACACGAGCAGGCGGCGACCTGCACGGAGGGATCAGGATCCTGAAAGAATTGGAGAAGCCTGTCCCTCGGTTCTTGTGAGTGCATACAGAGATAGCGGATGGCTTCGGACCGCACCGACCGGTCAACGTCCGTGAGCAATTTCTCGACTTCGTGACTGTAATCGTCTTTCTGGCTGAAAAGTAGACGCAGCGCCTTGCCCCGCACTGCAGGGTCTGGGTGCTCGAGCAGCAGTGAGACCGGCGGCGCGAGCTGCTTCTGATTTCCGGTTTCGAGCAGATCGAGCAGATGAAGCCAGGTTTGACTGGAGGCGGTCAGAACCAACTGGGGAAGCAGCTTGTTAAATTCTGGTCCAAAAAGGGCACTCTTTATTTCGTCGATGTTCACATCTTCGCGTTCGATCGCCTGGCTCAGAATTTCGCTGTACTCCCGGCGCATCCACGAGCGGGCCTGGCGGGTATATGCCAGTTCGATCGCCTGGCTCAGAATTTCGCTGTACTCCCTTCGGAGCAGAATGGCGCCGCCAAACCAAACGAAAGACAGGACCAGGCTCAGCAAGGCGATCACGGTCAGCCCCAGGCCGCCGATGGAGAAAAGAACGATCAGGAGAATGGCTGCCAGGCTTTCGGCGCCCCTGATGCCGAATGCCTCGACCAGGGATTTAAGCCTGATCCGCGCTTTTCCCGCAATCGCGGTGTAAAGGACTTCGAGGGAGGAGCGATCGATTGAGTGCTTGAAAAGCTGTTCCCCAGCGCGCAGAAACACGGCCGACCACAGGGTTCCGAACCCCAGAACGAGGCCGTTTCCGGTCAGCAATGCCAAAGGAAGAATTGCCAATCCCGTGGTGATACCAAGTCGGCCGATGACCAATGGAGTGACTGCGACTTGAAACGCGAGCGTGGCTACGCCCAGGTAAGCATAGAACCACCCGAAGAACGACGTCAGACTCTGCTCGGTCGTCAGTTCCCGTTGCGCGATTATCTTGAACTGGAACTCGGCGAAGGTGGAGACAATACTGCCGGTGGCGACAACGAGAAGAACGATTGTCACGAACCTGTGCCTCAAGGGCCGCCCCACGGCGTTGTCTCTATCCTCGCCGGTTTGAACCCCCGGACATAAGCCGAGTCCGGCTGCCGGAATAAGGGTGACCATGATCAGGAGCCCCGCCACCGCGAGGAGATCGGTGGTGTTGCCCAGCCTTGAGACTCTCTCGGCAATGAGGCCGCCGGCAATCGAACCAGCCACGCCACCCCCACCAATGATGCCGATCGCCCGTTTCGCGTCACGCACATGCAATCGTCGGCTGATTATGGACCACCCGAGCATGGGAATCTGCGTGCCGAAAAGCCCAACCCAAACGTAAAAAAGCGGAACGGCCGCCCACCAGCCTGCGCGTGTGCCAAAGCGGAGGGCAAAGGTGCCGATTGCGAAGAAGAGAAGCGCCCCCGCCAAGACTCGACAGACTGACAGCTTTTCATTCAGCTTCAGCTGCAGGGCGACCACAACTCCGATGACAAGGGTGGTCACGACCATGAAATAGGGGAGGCTCTCACCAGGAAATTGAGTGAGGACAAGGGCATCCCGTGCGGATTTCATCACGGTAAGCGCCGCGATGACCAGGAACAGGAGGAGCGCCGACAGGATGATGGTTCGGAATGACTGGCCGGAAAACAGAGACCGAATACGAGAATTCCCCAGATCCTTTCGCTCCTTCTTCACGCCGGCTTCAAGCATTTGATCTGGGCTCTATTATAGATTCTCTTTCCCAGACGATGGGTTTAGGTATTGTTTGCAACGCCGCGGTGTAGTACGATTAGGGCCATCCTGGAAAATTAGGCTTTCTACTACCACTAAGGAGGTGGAGATGGTGTGCCCTAAGTGCAAGGGCCTGATGTCTAAGAAGTTGTACATCAGACCGAGCGAGGTCTTCAGGTTGGGCCCCGGTTATTCCAACGCCTCCCAGACGGCAAAGTATTACGTTGAAGCTGTTTGGACCTGTGAGCGCTGCAATTATCGTGAAGTGAAATGGCACTATTCGCATTCTGCTCCAAAGTCTAGAGCAGTTGCGAAGGTCTAAGAGCCACAAGCCAGTTGCATTATTATTGCCGGTCTTTGTACTTTGCCATGAGGCGCTCGCGGGGGAGGAATCTGTCTTCCATGCACCTGTACTCGCTCAGCCCCAGAAACTCGACGTATTCGCAAAATGGTGTGAGCCAATGAGTCTGTCCGGCTAAGATCCCGGTTGGCGAAAGCTTGAGTGCCCGGAAAAAGTCGGACAGGGCTTTGTGTGCCACCATGATCGAAGCCACGGGAATTGACACCCGTGCGATTCCTATACGGGCCAAATCAGGGATGGGGACCAGTTGGGTTCGAACGCCGGACACCCCATCCATAAGGTTGATTGACAGGAGCCCTTTCACTTCCCGCGCCGCCTTCTCGATTTCTGCCCGAGAAGATATCCCTTCAATGAAGGCAAGATCGCCGCCGGCCTCCAAATACAGGTTGGCCCGATCGATCGCGGCATCAATGCCTTCCAGCCCATATACATCGGTGCGCGCGTTCAGCACGAAGTCCGGATCCAGCCGATCACGAACCTCGGCGCAGGCCCGGATTCTTCCGGCCATTTCCTCTGCGGAAATAACCTCCTTGCCGCTTAAATGTCCGCAACGCTTCGGGAATACCTGGTCCTCCAGGTTCATTCCTGCCGCTCCCATCTGAATCAGGCGTTCGCAAACCCAGGCGGCATTAATGGCGTTTCCCCCTCCGGTGTCGGCGTCTGCCATCACAGGAATATTTACCCTCTGAACGATGTTCCATGTGATATCGAGGATATCCTTCATCTGGGTCATACCCAGATCGGGGGTACCCATCAGCGAGCCGGCGATGCCGAACCCTGAAACCTGCACCATTTCGAAACCGCACGCTTCAATGATCTTGGCGCTTAAAGCATCGTAACAACCAGGTGCAACGACCGCTCGACGTTCCGACAGTGCCTTGCGCAAGATGGTACTCTTTTTCATCACGAAGTCTTCCCGAGGCTCCAATAATGTACAGGTTCTGGCTGGATTTGTGAATTTGATTCGATCTCGAGGCGGCAAACTCTCAGAAGCTGTAAAAAGAGCCGGCCTGATTATCCGCGTTATCCAAGTCATCCGTCCATCCGCGGTCTGCAACCCGCGGATGGCACGGATAGCGCGGATAATGCGGATAGTCACGCCGGTTTGCGAGAGACCCCTGCCCACTCGCTCAGGCAACGGGCCGCAGGGTGTGGGACTCCAGCCCGCCGTTTTTCACTTCTTCCACGAATTGGAGGAAGTCGATCTCGCTGGCGTGCATACCTTTCATGTAAACGTACGTGCTGGCCAGATGCTTGGCGACGATTGCCGCTATATAGCTGGCGGGGATCCGCTCGAGTATGGTGTCGATCCCGAGGGTCGAAACCAGGACATCGGGACAATAGTCAGTCACGACCGCTCGCACCAGCTGTTTGTCATTAGGCAAATGCGAGTCCTGAATGGCGTCGGCGAGTTTGTTGATCTTCCTGCTCAGTTGATCGGACAGGATCGAGCAGGCAGTGCCTGAACGCTTGCGTTCGGCCATCAATGCCGCAAACTCAAGGTACGCGTTGTTGCGTATCTTTTTGATGATGTCTTCGACGTATCTCTTCCTGAAATCACTCGCCACGCCGTCGCGCACCATCATGAGGGAGGCGTACTCGGAATCTGTCAAAGCGAGGGACGCGAGGACCTCCAGGGACGACGAAGTCACGCCCCCCTTGTTGGCCGAGGCGTCTTTGATCAGGAGTACACCTGCTTCTTCCAAACGCAGTCGGGCATCTTGCGTTATGAAAAGGTTGGCTCCTTCCACAATGGCTCGGAATCGCGGTTTCCCCCTGTCGTCGAGGATTTGGGTCCAGTTGTTGATGTTAATGGAACGAGGACGGCCCCCGCAGGGAACGAACAAATCGGCCTTGACGAACGGGAGGAGGTGAAACCGGTTGCGGAAATCCTCACCGTTCGGAATTCGTGTCCCGTCGGGAAGAGTCACATCACGGTCCTCAATCAGCACTACAAATCCGGCCGGGGAAAGAAGTGAACGGTTGAAGTGGCGGATCATAACCCGCTCGCTGGCCAGCCTGAGCAGTTCGTTTCGGTTGATTCCCTGGGGATCGTAGACGACTCCGCTACCGTCCACCACGGCGATTGTTCGATCCTGGCTGATCTTGATCTCGTTACTGCCGAGATCGCCGTCCGGGCCTCCGGTCTGGACCTTTGTCACGTCCTGTTCTTTCAAGCCTAATTCATCGAGAACACCGAGGACATACTGATGAATCCCCTGGGTGGTCATCCCGAATTCGTCATGAGGTACTCCGCCTAGGGCAGATGATTTTCCGGTGGTAAAAGGTTTCCAGTACGTGAACCCACGCTCCTTTGCCCGGAGACAGGCCCAGTCCATCAGCTCCGCGGTGCCCTCGTCAGGTCCCAGAAACAGAATCTCCTCTTTTATCGTACAGTCGACAATTTCATCATTTGGAACCATCAAAACATCGAGAAGAGCGTCGATGTAGTTTCTGAACGCTGACTCCGCCTTGTCCTGAGAATCGAGGTGAAGGAGGATAACGCCCTTGGAACCGCCTTCGGGAATGTCCTTGTTCTTAGACTGTTGTGTGGCGGCGAGATTGTAGTTTTCATCGAAGAGAAAGTCCGAGTTCAGATCATAAATCTCTTCGTTCCTGCTTCTTACCAGGCGGATTCCTCCGCGGGCGATGTTCTTGAACCGAACGTGAAAACCGCGGAATTCTTTGCCGATCAGGTAGAAGATGCCGAAAGGCCGTTCAGGGTAGTCGATCGGGTCGAGCAGCGAGGCATCAAGGCGAAAGGCCAAAGCCGCCTTTTCCGACTTGAAGAAGTTGGTCTTCAAGACCACCTTGTTGAATGTCAGGAAGCTCTCCATGATTCGTCTTTCGACTTCCCAGGAGATGCCTGCAGTGATCAGTTCCCGAATCCTGTCTGTGATTTCGTTCGGGTCTCCGCTTCCGGATTCCGGCGAGAACCAAATCTTGAATTGTTCAAACGCCAGGCGTGCTATTTGGGGGAATTTTGAAATCGTCTGGGTGATACGGCTCTCGGTGTAGGTGTCTTTGATGAGTTTCGTTTTGAGCTTTGTCAGCAGCCCCTTCATTTCGGGCTTGCCTTCAAGCGCTCGCGAAATGGCTTGGAATTCCTCGCTGTCCGAGGTAAGGAACTGGTTGGCAAACTGGGCGACGGCAATGGCATACAGGCCCTCTTGTGCCGACAGATGCTTCTGCAGAAACAGGGCGCTCAATTTGCTTGAAGGCATGATGACTACAGCGGCCAGGTCGCGCCGCAGACTTTGCAGCATCTGTTCGTCGTCAATCCGATCCAGATAGAAAGAGAAGATTATGCTGCCGTCGGCAAACGGCTCGACGTACTTCCTGGTCGTGTGAAGATCGTAAGTGTCAAGCACATGCGAGAAGTCATAAAGAAACCGCTTGGAAGCATCCTGCTTCAGAGCCACCATGATGCGCGTCTCAGAGCCGGCGTCGCTGATTTCAATGAAAGCTGCTTCCCTCGATTTGATCGCCTTCCAGGCCTGCCGATAACGTTGCAGGGTGGTTTCCGGGCTGCGCTCAATGAACTCTAAGTCCGCCGCTTCAACAAAATCCAGATCGCTGCCTGGTTCGCGACTCTTAAACTGTGGCCGGGCGACGAAGTACAGCCGGAAAGGCGTTTCATGCGCCTTGGTTCTGGTCCGGTATGATTGGAGCCGGCACAGCGGATACTTGGTTTCAATGCGCCTTTCGACTTCCTCAATCGCTTCGGGTACGGCCGCCACCAGGTAAATCGCCTGATTGGGCTGCTCACTTACCAACTGGAGATCGGGTGTCTCTCCTGAGTTTTCGGCGATGATTTCCGCGGCCCGTAGCGATTCGATATGCCTGGCGATCAGATCCGGCGGTGTTGTGGCAAAGTAATAGCGGTTTAGTTGAAGCTCCCGACAAAACCATTCCAGCTCGCGGCGAACGCGCTGCCGAGTGAAGTTCCCCTTGGAGAGGATGGCATCTTCGATCTGCTTCAGTACGGCGGGTGCGAGACAGCCACCCTGG